>CAZBAY010000153.1:0-13069 GCA_964489945.1 uncultured Planctomycetia bacterium | reverse complement strand
CCGCTCCGAATGGCCGATCACGACAAAATTGGCTCCCGCGTCTTTGATGAGAGAGGCCGAAACTTCTCCCGTGAAAGCCCCTTTCTCTTCCCAGTAAAGGTCCTGCGCGCCCAGCCCGATACCGGAACCGTCCAAAGCGTCAGCGACTTCCGAAAGCGCCGTATAGACCGGGCAGACGACGACGTCCACCAGCTGAATGTCGCCGAGCTTCCTCTTTAAAAGGGTGACGAGCTCGATCGCCTCTTTGATCGTCTTGTTGAGCTTCCAGTTCCCGGCGATGAGAGGTTTCCGGCTCATTTTATTTATCCTGAAGCGCCGCGATACCCGGCAGGATCTTTCCCTCCAAGTATTCAAGGGAAGCGCCGCCGCCGGTCGAAATATGGGACATTTTGCCGTCCAGGCCGAAGCCGATCACGCAAGCCGCCGTGTCGCCGCCGCCGATGACGGTTGTCGCGCCTTTGAGCGCCGAAAGTGTCTGCGCGACCTCGCGGGACCCCCTGGAAAAAGCTTTCATTTCGAATATGCCCATCGGACCGTTCCACACAACCGTTTTGGCCGTTTCGAGCGTTTTGCAGAAAAGCTGGATCGTTTTGGGGCCGATGTCCACGCCCATCCAGCCCACGGGAATACCCGGCCCTTCGGTCCGCGTCGGGCTGGCCTCGTCGACTTTCTGGACCGACACATGATCGACGGGCAGAAGAAGTTCCACGCCGCTCTTTTTTGCCTTTTCCAAAATGGTCTTCGCGAGCTCGGTCTTATCTTTCTCGTATCTGGAATTGCCGATCTCGACGCCCTGGACTTTGAGGAATGTGTACGCCATCGCGCCGCCGATCAGGATCTTGTCGACTTTCGCGATGAGATTTTCCACGACCCCGATCTTATCGGACACTTTGGAACCGCCGAGGACCGCCACAAAGGGCTTTTTCGGATGCTGCATCGCCTCGCCGAGGTACTGGATCTCCTTTTCAAGGAGAAAACCCGCCCCGGAAGGCAGGTACTTCGTGATCGCTTCGATGGAGGCGTGGGCGCGGTGACTTGAGCCGAAGGCGTCATTGATGTAAATATCCCCGTTCTCGGCGAGGGCCTTCGCGAACTGAGGAACGTTCTTCTCCTCATCCGCCGTGAACCGGAGATTCTCAAGAAGCGCCACGGAAGAGCCGCCGTTCAATTGATGCAGCTCCTCTTTCACGCGCGGCCCGACAGAATCCGAGCACTGGACGACGTCGCGTTTTAAAAGCTCGGAGAGGCGCTTCGCGGCGGGGCTTAAGCTCATCGAGGAGACCGGCTTTCCGTCCGGGCGGCCCAGGTGGCTCATGAGGATCACCTTCGCGCCGTGGTCGAGCGCGTACTGGATCGTCGGGAGCGACGCGCGGATGCGGTTGTCATCCGTCACGTTCAGGTCTTTGTCGAGCGGGACGTTGAAATCCACACGGATCAGAACGCGCTTGCCGCGCAGATCAAAATCCCGGATCGTTTTCTTCATAAACGAAAATTACCGATGCGCCAGAACCGGCAGCGATTTGCCCACGAAAACGCAGAGATCGATGACGCGGTTCGAATAGCCCCACTCGTTGTCATACCAGCTAAAAACCTTCATAAAGCGCTTGTCGACGACGTTCGTGAGCTCAGCGTCCACGATGGAAGAAGCCGGATTGTTCTGGAAATCTTTCGACACGAGCGGCACCGTGCTGACTTCGAGGATGCCCTTCATTTTTCCCTGGGCAACTTCCTTGAACGCGGCGTTGATCTCTTCCTTTGTGGTGTCCTTTTCCAGTTCGCAGGTCAGGTCGACGACCGAAACGTTCGGGGTCGGGACGCGGATCGCGACGCCGTCCATCTTCCCTTTAAGCTCGGGAATGACCAGCCCGATCGCCTTGGCGGCGCCGGTCGAGGTCGGGATCATTGAAAGCCCCGCCGCGCGGGCGCGCCGGAGGTCCTTGTGCCCGAGATCCATCAGTTTCTGGTCATTCGTATAAGAATGGATCGTCGTCATGAGCCCGTGCTTGATGCCAAAGCGGTCCAAAAGCACTTTCGCGATAGGCGCGAGACAATTCGTAGTGCACGAGGCGTTGGAAATGACGTGATGCTTCGCGGGGTCGTACTTGTCCTGGTTGACGCCCAACACGATCGTGATGTCCTCGTCCTTAGCGGGAGCGGAAATAATGACCTTCTTCGCGCCGCCCTTCGTGATGTGGACCTCGGCCTTTTCTTTGTCCGTAAAAACACCCGTGGACTCGACGACGATATCCACGCCGAGATCGCCCCAGGGGATCTGCGCGGGGTCCTTGAAATTCAGGATCTTGAGGATCTTGCCTCCGACGTTCAGGCTGTCGCCCTGTACTTTCACGTCCGCGTCGAACGTCCCTAAAATGGAGTCATATTTAAGAAGATGCGCGTGGACTTCCATCGGCACCGGAAGATCATTGATCGCGACGAACTCTATGTCGCGATTGTGGAAACCTGCCCTGTAAACATTGCGCCCGATGCGCCCAAAACCGTTGATACCTACTCTGATCGCCATGACACAGCCTCCTTTAAAATTTAAGCTTTTCATTATAGCCGTCGAGCGAAAACCTGTCAAAGAAAACCCGCCTTAAACCCCCTTGGCTTCCAGCGACTTCAGCGCGCGCCTGGCCTCTTCAAACGCCGGATCGACCTCGAGCGCCTTCTGCCACAGGCCCCGGGCCTCCTCGGCCTGGCCTTGCCGGTAGCGCATCAAACCCAGATTGGTGTAGGCGCGGGCGTAGCCGGGATTGAGCTCGAGCGCCCGCTCAAACTCCCCGATCGCCTTTTCGTTCTCCCCGAGCTTTCCGTAAGCCATCCCCAGATTGTTGTGGTTGAGGAATGACCCGGGCTGGAGCTCGACCGCCTTCTCAAAGCTGATCCGGGCCCGCTCAAGGTCGCCGCTCCGGTCATACCACATGCCGAGGTTATTGAAGGCCTGCGCGTTGGTCGAATCCAACTCGATGCAGCGCTGATAATATCGCTTGGACTCCTCGTGCCGGCCCATCTTGGTGAGCGCCAGTCCCATCGCGAGATTGGCCTTCACGTAATCCGGGTCGATCTCGAGGGCCTTTTCATAAAGCGGAAGGGCTTGTTCCGGATCATTTTTTTTGAGGAACGTGTCCCCCGCGTTCACGAGGTCGCGCGAGAAGTTAGTCCCGACCAGCTTTACCTGGGTGAGGCCCATCCCCGCGACGAGGATCACGACACAAACAAGGCCTCTCCCCCAGGCTCTCGCCTTTATCGTATCCAAGAATTGAAGCACCCCGAACGCCGCCACCGGAAAGAAAACGCCCAGGATAGGGAGACGGTAACGGGCATTGATGAAAAATAATACGACGCTCGTGATATAGGCGCCGATCCAGAGTAACAGCTCGGTCCTACACTTTAATTTTCTAAAAAAAACGCCCAGGCCGACGAAAAAGAAAGGTCCTAGCACCGCGAAAGTGGCCCATGGGAACTTGAGCATCGGATTGAACCGGCTCCCGAACACGTAATCCTCCACATCCGATATTTCCCGCGCGTCAAAAAAGAGCGCGAGCTTCAGCACACACAGCTGGAGGAACCGCCCGGGGTTTTCCCGGATGAATCCCCATGCTTTGTCCGACCAGTACTTGGACACTTCGGAAGGCTTGAGGCTCCGGCCGAGCTCCGCCTCCGCGACCGCCTCGGAGTCTTGTCGCTGAGACTCGACGTTCGTGCCGACACCGGGAGGGCTCACGAAAACTCCCTCGGCGCGCAGATTGTTCCCGACATAGAAATTGAAACCGCTATGGGAGGTCAAGAGAACGAAGTCTTTCCCATGAATGACGTTATGCGCCGTCACGGGGGCCATTGTTAGAAAAAAGGCGGCCAGACATGCCGCGATGGGCAAAAGTTTTCTCTCGCGTGAACGGATCTCGCGAATGAGGATCCCTACGGCAAAAAGAATGACGAAGGCGATAATCCCCGCCTTCGTCAAAGCCGCAAGAGCAAAAAGAACGCCCAAACCAACGCCCCGCTTGACGGTCGGCGACCCGCTGAAAAGAAGCGCGAAGTAAAAACTCGCCGTGTACAAAGGGATCCCGAGGCTTTCCGGGATAAGAATGGCTTCATGAAAGAACAGAGGGCCGTAAAAGGCTGTGAGCGCCGCGCCTAGAAGCCCGGCTTTTTCGGAAGCGATCCTTTCCCCGATCTTGTAGATGAAAAAGATCGTTACGAGCCCCAGGAGCGCCTGAACACTCTTCACCGCCAGGATCGACACGCCGAAGAGCTTGTAACAGAGCGCCAAAAAGAACGGGTAAAGCGGCAAACCGTAAAAAACACCGTCGCCGGCAAGATCGCCTTTCAGGATGCGGAGCGCCCAGGTGTGGTAATACTCCGGGTCGAGGAGAAGAGGCTCGAAGAACGGGCTCGAACGCGCGAATGAAAGATAAAGGACCTTCACCAGAAGGGCCGCGCCGAGTATCCACCATAATAGAACGGGCACGCCGATTTTTTGTGGTTTTGCTTGTGGTTTTACTTTAGGCATGGATCAGGAGGCGGTTTCGTGGAAACGGATCGTAATGTGGAAGGAGATCTTTCCGGGATCAAGCTCTTTGGGAAAAGGATCGAAGGGGGCGGAAGCTTTCACGCAATTCACCGCGAAAGACCTCATGTCGGCCCCGGCGGTCGATCCCTTTTCCATCACGGAAACTTTGTCGAGCGTCCCGTCCGGTCTTAGGATGAAGGCCAGCGAGACGGACCCACCCCCGGAGTGTCCGCCGGAATCACGCCGGATCACCTGATGGATCTTTTCCTTGAGCCGGACAAAATAGCCGTGAAAAACCTTCCCCGTCTGCGGATCCGTGAGAAGCTCGGCGCTTTCCCGCATAGCCGCCCTTTTAGGGAAAGCCTTTTCCCTAGGCACTTTTCCGGGAATATGGGCGCGGATAGTTTTTCCCTTTTTTTGAGACATTTCCGGAGCCGGCTCGACGTAGGAAATCGTGACCACCCCGGCGTCACCGCCTCTTTCAAGAAAAGGCCCGTAAGCGGGCGCGGCGATAAGCGTGTGGATCGCGAGGGACGCGACAAAGGGGAAAAGCAAGGCTCTCATGAATAAAAATCTTTCCCCATTTCAACAGGAGGGCGGCCGCCGGCTTTTCTCCAGACGTTCGTGTCACGCAGCGAATACACACAGCCGCAGTACTGCTGCTGGTAAAACTTTTCCTCTTTCGAAAGCTCGATCATGCGGCTTGATCCGCCCTGCTTCCTCCAGTTCCAGGCCCAATACGCGATCCCGGGAACGAGCGACGCGGCTTTGATCCCCGCGTTCGTGACCTGATCGAAATCCTTCCAGCGCGAAATGCCCAGACAGCTCGTGATCACCTTGAAACCCTGCTTGGCGGCATATTCAGCCGTTCTCACAAAGCGCATCTCAAAGCACAGCGTGCAGCGCTCACCGCGTTCGGGGTCCGTCTCATGGCCGCGGGTCTCATCGAACCAGCGTTCCGCGTCATAATCCGCGTCGACGAACGGGATGCCCATTTTTTCAGCAAAACGAATGTTTTCTTCCTTGCGAAGGTCGTACTCTTTTTTGGGATGGATATTCGGATTGTAAAAGAAGATCGTGAGCGCGATCCCGGCCTTTTGGATCATCTCGACGACGGAGCCGGAACAGGGCGCGCAGCAGGAATGCAAAAGAACCTTCTTTTCCCCGCCTGGCGGTTCTAAGTTGGCGAGCTTAGGGGGCTTGTCCATGCCCCCTATTTTACCACTGCAGGGCGCCGCCTGTCTGGTACTCCGTCACGCGGGTCTCGAAGAAGTTTTTCTCCTTCTTCAGGTCGATGATCTCGCTCATCCACGGGAACGGGTTTTCGGAGCCGTACTGCTTGGGCAGACGGATCTTTTCGAGGCGCCGGTCGGCGATGTACTGGATGTATTCCTTGAACATGCCGGAGTTCAAACCCAGCACGCCGTTCGGCAAGCAGTCCTGCGCGTAGGTGTATTCGAGCAGGACGCCCATTTTGATCTTATCGATGATCGACTGCTGGAACTCCGGCGTCCAGAGATCCGGGTTCTCGTCCACGATCGCGTTGATCGTGTCGAGACCGAAGTTCATGTGCATGCTCTCGTCGCGGAGGATGTACTGGATCTGCTCGCCGGTGCCCGGGAGGCGGTTCTGGCGGTTGAAGGAAAGGAGCATGACAAAACCGCTGTAGAAGAAAATGCCCTCCATGATCGCGTAATAGCCGATGAGGTTGTCGAGAAGTCCCTGACGGCCCTGGTAGGTTTTCGTCTCGAAACCCGGACTGAGGATTTGCTCGGTCAGTTTCATCTGGAACTCCCCTTTGTCGTAGATCGAGGAGACCTCGCGGTACATATTGAAGACCTCGCCGTCGTCCATCGAAAGGGATTCAATAATGTACTGGTAAGCGTGGATATGAATGGCCTCCTCGAACGCCTGGCGGAGCAGATACTGCCGGCACTCGGGATTGTCAATGTAGCGGTAAACCGCGAGAACGGTGTTATTGGCGACGATCGTGTCGGCCGTCGAAAAAAAACCGAGGTTCCGCTTGATCACGCGCCGCTCGTCGTCGGTAAAAGCTTTGGGATCCTTCCACTGCTCGATGTCGCGCTGCATCGAAACCTCCTGCGGCATCCAGTGGTTGGAGCAGGCGTCGAGATAGTACTGCCAGGCCCACTTGTACTTGATGGGCACGAGCTGGTTGACGTCCACAACGCGGTCATTGTTGATGATCCGCTTCTTGTCGACCGAGACCCGCTCTTTGGTCATTCTGAGAGATTCCATCGTCATCCCCTCCCTTTTATTGGCAGGCTTCGCAATTGTCGCCTTTTTCGATACTGCACTGCATTTTGGCCGCGTCGGCCTCGGATGGGAGCTGACGGTCCTTCGCTTTCTGGCCGACGGAATCCCCGTACTTGTTGACGTCAAGCGTGCTCTTCTCGATGCGTGTGGCGCCCATTGACCGCAGATAGTAAGTGGTCTTGAGCCCGCGCTCCCAGGCGAACATGTACATGTCGTTCAGTTTCTTTCCGCTCGGCTGGGCCAGGAAAAGGTTCAATGACTGCCCCATGTCGATCCACTTCTGCCGGCGGCTCGCGGCCTCGATGATCCATTCATAATCGATCTCAAAGGTCGTCGGGTATTTCATCTTGAGGTCCTGCGGAACGCGCGCGATCTCCTGGATGCTACCGTCAAAGTACTTGAGATCATTGATCATCTCCCGGTCCCAGAGCCCGCGCGCCTTGAGGTCCTGCACGAGATATTCGTTCGCGACGGTGAACTCGCCCGACAGGTTGCTCTTCACGAAGATGTTCTTGTAGGTCGGGTCAATGCAGGAGCTGACGCCCACGATATTCGCGATCGTGGCGGTTGGCGCGATCGCCATGACGTTGCTATTTCGGATGCCGTGTTTTTTCATGAGGTCCCGCACCGGCGCCCAGTCCTGGCGCACTGTGCGATCTACCTTGAGAAAACCTCCGCGCTCGCTTTCCAGGTGGTCCACCGTATCGATCGGCAGAGCTCCGCGCTCCCATTTGGAGCCTGGGTAGCTGGAATAAGCGCCCCGCTCCTGAGCGAGCTCGATCGAGGACAGGATCGCGAAGTAGGACACGAGCTCCATGCTCTCATCCGCGAATTCCACCGCCTGCGAGGAAGCATAACTCATGTTTTGAATATAAAGCGCGTCCTGGAAGCCCATGATGCCCAGGCCGACCGGACGGTGCTTTAGGTTCGCGTTCCTCGCCTCGGTGGTCGGGTAAAAATTGATGTCGATGACGTTGTCGAGCATCCGGACGGCCGTTTTCACCGTTTCTCGCAAAAGCTCGCGGTCCAGCCCCTTCGGGGATGTGTGCGCGACAAGGTTCACGGAACCCAGATTGCAAACGGCCGTTTCATTTTTGGAAGTATTGAGGAGAATTTCCGTGCAGAGATTGGAGCTGTGCACGACGCCGATGTGGCCCTGGGGCGACCGGACATTGGAAGGATCCTTCCAGGTCATCCAGGGATGCCCCGTCTCAAAAAGCATCGAGAGCATTTTTCTCCAAAGCTGGACCGCCGAGACGACCTTTACGTGCTTGATCTTCCCCTCTTTGGCCATCGCCTCGTATTCTTCATAGCGCTTTTCAAAGGCCTTCCCGTAGAGGTCATGCAAATCCTGCGCGTCGCTCGGCGAAAAGAGCGTCCATTCCTTGTCGGCCTTCACGCGCTTCATGAAAAGATCCGGGATCCAGTTGGCCGTGTGCATGTCGTGCGTCCGGCGCCGGTCATCCCCCGTGTTCTTGCGAAGCTCCAAAAATTCCTCGATGTCCATGTGCCAGGTCTCAAGGTACGCGCAGGTCGCCCCCTGCCGCTTGCCGCCCTGATTCACCGCGACGGCCGTGTCATTGGCCACTTTGAGGAACGGGATAACGCCCTGGCTTTTGCCGTTCGTTCCTTTAATACGCGAGCCCATCGCCCGGACGCTCGTCCAGTCGTTCCCCAGGCCCCCGCTCCATTTCGACAGCATCGCGTTGTCCTGGATGCATTTGAAAATGTGGTGCAGGTCGTCGCCTACCGTCGTCAGAAAACAGGACGACAGCTGCGGATGCTGAGTGCCCGAATTAAAGAGCGTTGGCGTCGAGGAAACAAAACGGAAAGAAGACAGGATGTTGTAAAATTCGACCGCCCGCTGGTTCTTCGCGGCGCCCTCTTTCGCGGCCAGGCCCATCGCCACCCGCATCCAGAAGATCTGCGGAAGCTCCAGGCGCCTTTCCTCCCAATGGATGAAATAGCGGTCATAGAGCGTCTGGAGGCCCATGTATTTAAAAAGGAAGTCCCTTTCGGGCTTCAGGCTTTTTCCCAAAAACTCGAGGTCAAAACCCAGAAGTTCGGGATTCAGGAGCTCCCACTCCACCGCCTTCGACAGGTAACGCTTGAAATAGTTCGGGTACTCTTCTTTCATCCGGTCGAAGCTCACGGCAAAACCCAGGGCTTCGTGGTAAGCTTCCAAAAGCAGGAGCCGAGCGGCGGCAAAACTGTAATTCGGCTCCACCTCGATGAACGTGCGGGCGGCCATCATGTTGGAGAAGGCCACTTGCTTCTCCGTGATGCCGTTGTAATAATTTTTGAGGCTCTCTTTGAGGATCCTCTCGGGCGACACGTTCTCGAGGCCCTCACAGCAAGACCTGATCTGGAAACGAAGGTCTTCCAGATCGAACGGTTTGGCCACGCCCCGGCTGTCCTTGATCTGAATGTTTTTGATCCAGTCAAAGGATGGCTCTTCCGCCGGCGCCTCTGTTTCGCGCGCGGTGCGGCGCTCTTCTCTATACACAATGTAACGCTTCGCGACCTCCGGAAAACCTGAGGTCATCAGCGTCTTCTCCACCAGGTCCTGGATCTCCTCGATGTTAACCGAAGCGCCCTGCGGCCAAAGCGTACGGATCTCGGCAACGACCCTTTGGGAAAGCTGGCGCGCCTGCTCGATGTCCGCGTCAGTCAACGCGTCGCGGTTGGAGGCCGCGCGAAAAGCCTTCGCGATCGCGATCGTGATCTTTTCGGGCTTGAACGAAACGATCTTCCCATCGCGCTTCGTCGTTTTGTAGAGGTCAAAAAGGGCGCGGGATTCGGCGTGATGGCGGCGGTAATCGGCGTATCTTTCGGCGGCGTCCTTGTAGCCGTTCTCAAAAAGCTGGTGGACGACCTCGTCCTGGATCTCCTCAACGGTCAGAAAATCGCGCTCGCGCGGCCGCTCCTGCAGCGTTTCAAAAACGGAACGGGCGACCCTCTCGGCGTTAGCGGCGAGCTCCGCGGGAAGGTCCGCCTCCCTGGGAATATGCTGAATTTCTTTGAAGGCATTGCCAACGGCATTCATGATGCGTGAGAGATTAAAGGCGACCAACTGTCCGTTTCGTTTCTGAACGCGCAGCTCTTTGGTCTGGTTCGCGGCTAGTACCATCTCTATTTCTCCTCAGTTTCCTCTAAATGAGCCTTTATCCCCACCCACTACATATCGTTGGGCCCTAACCGCCGCCCACTACAAATAGTATAATACTTCCCCAATTCTTGTCAAGCGGTGAAAATGTTTATTACGATTTTTTTGAAAAAATATACCGCAAAAGGAATGAAAAAAAACGGATCGTGTCGCGAAAGGGGCTGATCCTGCTCGCCTCGCCCTCATAAACGGACCTCACGGGGACCGATCCGACCGAAAACCCTTTCCGGGCGGCTTCCAAAAGCATTTCCGACTCGATCTCAAAGCGCGACGTCGTCAGAACGATCTTTTCGATGACTTCGCGCTTCAGGGCGCGGTAGCCGCACTGGCTGTCCGGGACCTTCCGGCCCCCCAATAACGAGATCATCCACGACATAAAGCGGTTGGTGGTCCGTCGGAGCCAGGGCATCCCCTCAGGACGCTCCATGCGGTTCCCCACGATAACAGAATGGTCCGTTTTTTGAAGCGCCGCCCTGAAAGATTCCAATTCCTGCGGATCGTGCTGGCCATCCGCGTCCATCAGGATCACCGCCGGATAGTTCTTCGTCAACGCCCATTCGAATCCGCGCCGGATCACGGCTCCCTTGCCTTGATTGGTGCTCGCCGTTACAACCTCATTCGCGCCTGCCTCCCGCGCAAAAGCGGCGGTCTTGTCGGAGGAGCCGTCGTCGACGACGAGGACCGGATATCCCAGTTCGCGGACATGGCTCACGACGCGCCGGATATTTTTTTCCTCGTTATAAGCGGGAATAATGACGCAGACATCCGTTTTTTTTAGATCGGCCATACGGGCGCCTCCCAGTACGGCTGAAAAACGAACCATTGCGTGGGATACTGGCGTATCTTTTTTTCGAGGAGCGAAGCGAAGCTTTGGATAAAACTCTGCTCGTCGGAAGGCTCGAGAGGCGGTTCGATCTCAAGCGCGTACCGGTCGAAATCTTTGCGGACGAAAAAAGCGGGGACGACCGAAGCGCCCGTCGCGGCGCTGAACCGGGAAATGCCCGCCGGAAAATTCACCGTTTTGTTCAGGAACCTCACCGGCACGCCACCCTCCCCGAAAAGGCGGTCGGAGACCAGGCCCAGGATCCCGTTCTCCTTGAGCACCCGATAGCAGCTCCTCAGAGAACCGTTGAATGAAATGATATGAAGGCCGTGCTCGCTTCTCCGCCTTTCAAAGATCTGGTTGATCCGCTCATCCTTATGTTTCAGCGCCACGCCGTAAACAGGGTAACCTAATTTCGCCAGCGCCATCCCCCCCATTTCCCAGTTCCCCAGATGCGCGGACGCCAACACAACCCCTTTGCCGCGGGTCAGCGCCCGGTCTAGATTTTCCAACCCTTTTATTTCAATATTTTTTTCGATGAACGCCTTCGTCAGCTGGCTCGTGTACACAAAGTCCACGAGATAGGCCGAAAAGTTGAGGATAAGCTGCCCGGCAAGCCTCTTGAGCTCCTTTTCATCGTGGACCTCCGGAAGGACTTCCCTGAGATTCTCTGTCACCGTGCGGAGATCCTGGGGCGACGTGCCCAGATAGATCCGCGTGCAACCCTGGATGAGGTCCAACATCGCGCGCTTCGGAAGCGCCCGGGAAAGACCTTCTCCCAACGCATAATAGATGTAGGTCCCCTTCAAGAGGCTTGGCCTCCCGACAGAATGCTCCTGGCAATGCGGAGCGCCGCGTCCGGACGGGCCAGGCGCGCCATGCTCAGTTTCATCGATCTTATCTTCGCGGGAGAACCCAGAAGCTCGGACACAAAAAGTCCCGCCTCTTCCTCCGACCGGGCCTCGATCGCGGCCCGGTGCTCGAGAAGGATCGACGCGTTCTTCGCCTCCTGGCCGGGTATCGGCTTGATAAAGATGACGGGCAACTCGGACGCGAGCGCCTGGGCGATCGACAGGCCGCCTGGTTTTGAAATAAGAAGTGTCGCGCCCCGCATAAGCTCGGCTACGTTCTCCACATAAGAAAGGACTTTTACCTTTTTCCGGTAGCGGGCAGCCCTCCGGGTAAACTTGCGGAAAAGGCGCTCATTTTCTCCCGTCACCACCGTCATTTCAAATGGCTCCTTGGTCTTGTCGAGGACCGCCACGATCCTCTCGAGCGGGCCCATCCCCTGGCTGCCGCCCATGATGAGCACATGAGGGATTTTTTGGGCCCTCCGGCCCGCGCCGTTCTTTGCGGCAAAAGCCGGATCGATCGGAATACCCGATACCGAGATCCTATTTTCAAAAACGCCGTTCTCGGCGAGGTTTTTCTTCGCCTCCTCCGTCGGCACATAATACCGGTCCACCCGGTCCATCACCCAGTACGAATGCGGCAGGTAGTCCGTCAGGACGCCGTACAGCGGCGCCGGATAGCCGTAGGTCGCCTTGAAATCGGAAACGATCCCGCAGGGGAATGCCTGCGTGCAGACGATCGCCTCCGGACGGAAGTCCTCCAGTAGTTTTTTAAATTTTTTGGAATGAGATCTGTGAATGGCCTGCCTGAGAGAGCGCGTATTCTTCAGCACCCAGGCGTTGTCGTAGAGATATTCCCAGACTTTGGGATTCTTGCGGATGATCTCAAGGTAGGTCGTGCGGATGAGGCGTTCCAAGATCGGATGGGCGTAGCGCAATTCATCCACCAAAAGGCACTGCGTTTGCTCGTCTACGGCCTTGAACGCCTTTTCGAGCGCCAACGCCGCGTGGTGATGGCCCGATCGCTCATGAATGTACATGAGGAGAATACGCGGCAATGTCAGGCTTTTACTTCAAGGAATTGTTTGATCTTCCCGAGTGCTTTCTTGATCCTGTCCACATCTTCGACGAGAGCGAAACGCACAAAACCTTCCCCGTATTCGCCGAATCCGGTGCCCGGCGCCACCGCGATGCCGATCTCATCGACCATCAGCGTGCAGAATTCGAGGGCCGTGAGCGCCGAATATTTGTTGGGGATCCTCGTCCAAACGTAGAACGTGCCCTTGGGCTTCTCCGTCTTCCAACCGATCGCGTTCAGTCCGTCCACAAGAACGTCGCGCCGCTCTTTATAGAGCTTCACCATGTTGTGCACGCAATCCTGCGGTCCTTCGAGCGCCGCGATGGCCCCTTCCTGGACCGCCCGGAAAATGCCGAAATCT
>CAZBAY010000152.1:0-11905 GCA_964489945.1 uncultured Planctomycetia bacterium | reverse complement strand
TTGAGCGCGAGCATGAGGACATTTGCCAGCATGTCAAACTCATTCTCGACGGAAAGTTGGACCCATTTCCCGTAAGACTGGATCAGATCGTTGGAATTCTTGATAGCGCCCTCACGGACTTCCCGGAGGAGCTGGCCCTCAATGACGGCTAGGCGGTCCGGCGTGATCGCGCCGCTCATACGGTCGTCCCGCGTAAGGGCTTTAAAGGGGTCCATGGGCAGGCGAAGCAGCGCGCCGATCTGATCGATGAGCTTCACGGGGGCGGCCGGCAGGGGCGCGGTCGGCGCGGGCGACGGGGCCTTGCGCTTTACCTTCTCGATCGCGACGGGGTAGGCCGCCGCAAGCGTCGGCGCGTTCCGGATCTTTCCCTGCTTGGCCTGACCCAGCAGGTCGTCAAAAATGGTCCCCACGTTCTCGTCGGTCAGCGCGGCGGCCGGGGCGGCCAACGCCATCTTCATCCTCAAAAGCTCGTCATCCACGGCGCGGATCGCCTGCGCTTTCTGAGCCGCCACATTATTTTGATAGCCTTCGATCTTCATGCTGGTATTGATCGCATTATATTCTTCCTCCTTGGCGCCCCTTTCGGAGGACTCTTTCCACGCTTTTCGTTTGAAATCCTCGAGAACGCGTTGGGCAGTCTGTTCGATGCGCTCGAGAATACCGGCTCGAAGGCGGGCGGACAGCTCGTCGATCTGCGTGGCGGAAACCGCGGCCGCGGGAGCTGCCGCGGGTACGACTGTCGTTCGGCGGGCCGGGGTCGGCTGTGCGGGCGCGGCCTCAAGCGCTTTTTGAACATCCCTCACGATCGCCAAAGTCGTCGTGGTCATTTGTCCGGGCGCGGGCGTGACGGTCGTCGTCATGAGGGCCTGCCGCTTGATACCCTGCCTCAGCGCCTCGACATGAGCGGCAAAATCCTGCGCGTTCTCAAAACGGATGGTCCCTCTGTCTTCGAGGTTTTCGACCATTTCTTCGAGGAGCGCGATCTTCATCAACATCGGAATGTTAGAGCCCTCGAGCGCGGTCCAGAGCGCGGTGAGCTTTTGCTTCGTCTCTTTGACTGTGCCGAAACGTTTGACCATCGCGTCACGCGCCTTGTCGAACGTCCGGGCGAAACGTTCCTGCGGAAGAAGCTTTTCCCACTCCTCCCTTCCTTGAACGTCCTGGTGCTGGTGGATCAGGCGGATCGTATTATCCGTGAAACTTTGCATCGTCTGGATCTTTCCGAGATTGGCCGCGTCCAAAACTTCGGTGACGATATCCAGCTGATGGCCCTGGCTGAGGCCCGACCGGTCAAGCCGGTTCAGGAAAGCCTGCCAGGCGATCTCAAAGAGCCGCCGCTGTTCTTCCTGCTGTTCCGGCGAGAGATCCTTTTTCTCGACTAATAGGGAAACAAGCCTGGGCTTAAGGAGCGACGCCGCGTCAAGGACCGGGTTGAGGACCGTCGCGCCCGCTTTCGCGGCAGCGGCGTCCTTCCCCCGCTGAAGCACCGCCGCGATGATGCGCGGGAAAACCAGGTCGAGTGTTTCTTTGCTGTTGATCTCCCCTTCAACGAGCGCTTCGTTCAACTCGATGAGAACGGCCTTGCGCTCCTCCTCGGTCAGACGGACCGCCGGGTCAAGATAGGTCGTTTCTGGATTGAGCAGTTTGCTTTCAAACGCGGGCCACCACGAGCTGAGATCTTTGAACGATGCCTCGATCGCCGCGATCCTCATGTCCTTATATTCCGCGCCTTCGAATATGATCGCGACATCCCCGCCGGGCGCTGTGGAAGTTTTTTTGGCCTGTTCGGCCGCTATCTTTTCGTCGACGGACTGCCGCGCCAGGGCGGCGACCCTGAATTTCAGCCCGAGATCCAGCATGAGGATCAGCATATTGAAAATATCGTCCCGGCGCATCCGGATGAGGATGCCGGTAAAATCGCTCAGTTTGGATATATCCGTCACCGTCTGTTCCTCACGCTCGGCTCCGGCGCCAACCCGGCCGCGGATCTGCCGGAGAAGGCCGTTCAGAATGATCCGTTGAACGGCGAGCTCGATGTTCTCATCCTTGCTGAAAAGGGGTTTGAGCGCCGTTTTCACATTGTCCAAAGAGACCTGCTGGCCGCCCGCGGCCGCTATCACCACGTTCAATTCCTGTTCGATCTGCTTGACGAGTTCCCTCAGTTCGGCCGGGATCGTGACCACTTCCTGCCTCAATTCGGCGACGGCCGCCCGCAGCTCCGCCACGTCCGCGGCGACCGGCGCGGCCGCCCGTTGGGCCGCGTCGTCCGCCACCGCTTTTTGCGCGATCTTACGCTTCGTCTCATCCGCGAGCCTCTTGGCTTCGATAAGGTCTTTAACGTCCTTTTCCGCTTTTTTCAGGATCTCCCCGTGCTTTTCATTGAAGGCGTTTTCCACGCGCAGGATCCTGGCTTCGATCTTGAGGTCGTTCAATTCCTGCTGCAACGCGGTCAGCGCCGCCTCGGTCACGGTGGGAGCGTCTAACGTCGAAATATTCTCGACGATCTCGTCCAGCTTGAGTTTGAGATAGATCACGTATTCCTTGTCCGTTTCGAGGAAGATCTGTTCGGCGGACATATCTTTGGTGAGGACGTCGATCTGGTCAATGGGAGTGCCCTGCTTGCCGACCGCGTCCTTCAGACGACGGATCGCCTGGCTTCTTTTCGACCGCTCGACCGCGTCTTTGTCGGCGGACGCGGCCTCGGCCGTATCCGTGAGCTCCACAAGCCTGTCGGAAGCTGCCTCGACGGCGACGATGTTCTTGAAATCCGTGCTCTTCTCGATCTCTTCTATTTTGGCCGGATCGACATTGGCCGCCTCGGCGTTCGCTTTTACGCGGTCAAACCGCTCTTTGGCTGCTTTCAGGGGCTCAAGCTTTTGTGTGATGGATCTGGAGGGGCCCGCGGGGCCGGCCTGTTCCTGCCTCTGTCTCAGGTCTTTGGCGGCATCCACTTTCGACTGCTTGTCGGCGACGGACATACCGGGCACAAAGTAGCCGAGGATGTTGAGGGCGGCCGCTTCATCGTTCAATCGCTTTTGATCGGCGGCTTCCTGCTGGGTTTTCAAGTCCTCGGCTTCCTTGATCTTCTTGCGTTTGTCCTCAAGCGTCATGCCGGGCGTGAATTGGGAGATGATCTTAAGTTCAGTCGCTTTTTCGTTCAGCGTTTTGTGCTCAGCGTCGTCCTGGGCGGTTTTCAAGTCCTCGGCGTCCTTGATCCTCTTGCGTTTGTCCTCGAGCGGCATGCCGGGCGTGAATTGGGAGATGATCTTGAGCTCCGTCGCCTTTTCGTTCAACGCCTTGTGCTCGGCCTCTTCCTGCTGGGCCCTGAGTTTCCTCTCTTCGTACGCCTTCTCCGCGTTCTTCACCCAAAGTTCAAGCTGGGGTGTTGAAATTTCATCCGAAACGGGACGGTCCGTGGAGGTCTTGATCTGACTGTACCGCAGGATAAGCGCTTCACGGTGCTCCCGGGCCCCCGTGTCCGCGGCGTTGATCCTCTGCTTGACGCCCGCGAGCTCTTTCTGCGCGTTCTCAACGGCATCTTCGGCTTTCTTCAGACCAGCGGAAATTTTTGGCTCGACTTTCGCCCTCCGGGCCCGTGAGCGGATGGCCCCCAGCTTCCGGGGCAGTCCTTTGAGAGCCTTCTCGGACCGCGTCGCCTCTTCCTGAGCGGTGCGGACAGAGCTGTCAGTGGCTTCGGGCGCGATCTTGACAAGTGTTTCCCTGGCCTTGTCCGCTGTTTTCACGATCTCACCCGCGTCGAACGTGACCGCTTGTACGGTTTTTTCCCGATTCTGTTCTTCCTTCGCTTTCTTTTCGGCCGCTTTTCTGCCGGCTTCGGCTTTCGCGACGGCGGCCGTCTTCATTTTATTGATCGTCCGGATGGACATACCCTTCTTAATGTCGGCTCTCTTCACACCGGCAGCGACCGCCGCGTCGATCGCTTTGTCGAGGGCGTTGGGCTTGCGGATCTTAGGCGGAACTGCGGGCCTTGCGGCGGGCTTGACCACACGTGCGGGCCTTGCGGCGGCTGCGGCGATCTTCACGGGAGGCGCAACGGGTCTAGCGGGAACGACTACCGGAGGCGCGATCTTCTTCGGCGGAGCTACGGGTCTGGCAGCAACGGGTTTCCTCGGAGCGGGCCGCCGAGGGCGGACACCCAGATCCTGCTCGGCGGAAACTTGTTTTTTCCGGATCGCCCGGATCTTGAACCGTTCCTGCTCTTGTCCGTTCTTCTCCTCGGGCTTGATGCCCTTGATGATCGCCTTGAGTTCCTTGATCTCATCGGACTGCATTAAGAGGTCCCAAATAAGCTTTCTATCCGAGTCGACTTTATAGTTATTGTTGACGATCCTCGTCGTGATCCTCATTTCTTTCCAGAAATCACCGATCATCGTGATCTTGCCCTCACCGGTGTAAGACGGGTCCATGCGGCGCTCGAGGTCGTCGATGATATCGATGCCTTTTTGATTGTCCATAACGGCTTCCTGCATCTGATAGATGATGAAAGCGTTCCAGTCCTTCAGCCAGTTGCGGCGGTAGACCCGCGAGGCTTCGCGAAGGATCTCAATGAAAAGATCTTTATTGAGCTCAAACTCGCCCGCCTTGAACTGTTTGGAAAAATCGATCCCCGCGCGATTGAACGCTTCTTTGTTCCAGTCGATCGCTTCCGTAAGGAGCTTTTGGAAGCCTTCTTTCTGCTTCGCGTTGAGCACAAGCCCGGGTCTCTCGGCCAGTACTTTGTCGACCAGCGTTTTGGTGACCCTTCCCTGCTCGACCGCGAGCTCCAGTCCCCGTTCCATCGCGTCTCTCAAAGCCAGCTGCTGCTGAGCCGTCAATTTGTGCTCTTTCACGAGCCTCAGCCACAGCTCTTCGGAATGCTCGAGGCTGTCCACGACCTGCGTTTTCAGAATTCTTTCGAACGCTAAAAGCTGCCTTTCATCGAGTGAGATCTTCTGCCGGACGAGCTCAGCCTGTACTTCCCGCCAGATGGTGTTGAACCGCGAGCCGTCCGGGTCCTGGACATAAAGTGAAAGGAGTTTGCGGCTTAAAAGTTCCTGGCGCTTCAAGTACTCAAGCGCGATCTTTTCCTCTTCCGGTGAACGCTTGGGGGCGGCGGGGGCGGCCGTCGCCATGCGCGCGCCGACGAGCTCAAGCACGCGGCTGACTTGCGCGGGATCGCGCAGGCCGATCTGCCGCGCGGCCTGCTCGGTGGCCTTGCCTTTGCTTACCAGTCTTTCCACGGCTTCCTCGTCCGAGATCTCCAATGCCGCGACCGGGGAAATATCGATCCTCTCGCGATAGCGTTCGACAGCCGGAAGGACTTCGTCAAGCCCGACAGCCGGCCGGAAAACGCCTCCCTTTTCGGCCCGGATCTGGCGAATGCTCTTTTTGCCGGCCTTTTCCTGGAGGCTCACATAATAAACTTCATCGTCCTCTGGGAACACCACGCGGTAGGCGGTGGCGTCGCTCCCCTTCAATTTTTCGATCTTATCGGCCTGATCCACCCATTTGTCGAAATCGTCCGCTTCGATAACGCCGCGGTTGCCGTTCTTTTCAAAAGCCGCGCGGTAGGCGGTTTTGAGCGTGTTCTTAAAATCCGGCGAAAACTGGCGCGAGCCGGTAACAAGACCGGTCATGACAAGCATCGCGACGAACGTCTCCTTCATGATACGGATCTTTTCGTCTTTGGAATAAACAGGGTTTGGGTCGAGCTCCTGTCCGAGCATGAAAAGCGACGCGGCCGCGATGTAGAAATCGGAGTCTTTGAACGCGGCTTCGTATTCTTTGGGCTTTTTCGTGAGGATCGCGATATAGGGACGGTCGGGGGACGCTTCGTCGAATTTTGGCATCACGACGAGGTAAGACAGCTTTTCCTCGTCCATGAGCTTCGAGATCCCCTCGGAGTGGAAACCTCCCGTGATCAGCGCGGCGATATTCGTCTTTTCCTGCCGCATCCGCTTGATCGTATTCGTCAAAAGGACCTTGTTCCTCTGGTCCGCGAGCTCGTAGAACTTCCGGGCGCTGGGTACCGCTTGCTGGAGCGCGTCGAAATTCACGTAGCTCTCGTAAGGGACCTTGTGTTTCTCACCGAGCGTCTGAAACGCGGCCTTAATGCCTTCGATCTCGCAGGCGTTCCCGTTCTGGATGAAAAATGTGTAGTCTTTGCTCGTCAGTGTCGAGTCAAGCAGCTGGCTTAGGACCGCCACGCAGCGCGTGAGGTACGAAAGCGCTTTTTCGTCGCCATTCTGGAACATCTTGGTTTTCAAGTCGTTCTCGAAGGCTTCCACCTCGTCGAAGATAGCGATGAGGTCGATCGACTCGTATTGGACGACGTACTGGGAATAGAGAATGATGTTCTTGTAGGTCAGGGGGTCGATCTCGACGCCCTGGGCCGACTTCGCCAGGAAATAGTGGAACGCGCCCGGGGTGACTTTGTTCTGCTTGTACTGCAGGGCCTGCAGGACGAGCTTTTCGAGCTCGGGTTTCGGAAGCTTTTTGCCGAGCTCCTCGATCAGCCCGTCGCGCTCGGTGTTGGCCTTTTTAAAATCGATCTCGTTCTCGATCTCCATCGTGGCCGCGAGCTTTTTAAGGTTCGCGTATTTCTGGTAGTCGACGCCGTATTGAGCGGCCATTTTGTTGAAATAGTTCCAGTACTCGGTGAATTTCAGGTCGCCGTTCTTGTGCTGGAGGCCGTGATCGGCGAGTTCGAGGAGCTCCTTCGAGTAGACTTTTTCTTCAAGCTCCCGAAGCGCCTTTTTCAGGCCTTTTAATTCGTTGCGGATCGCGAGCTTTTGGTCGACGAGCTCCTGGAAGGCCTTGAGGTTTTCCTTGTAGAGCGCCATGTCCTCGACGCCGTAGAGCGAGACGGGATCCTTTGAGATCATAGAATAGAATTCACCCGCGGAGATGCGGCCCTCTTTCAGCAGGTATTCACCGGCCGCCTGCTTGGCTTCCTGGACCGGGAACACGGACACGATCGACGTGTCGACAACGTCGCCGGCGCCTTCAAGCGCGATGAGGGAAAGGTTGTAGTTCTTGACGAGATTGTCGAGGATCTTTGAAATGGACTCTTGGGCGCCGAGCTTGGAGTGAGCGTCCTGGATGTTGATGATGACGTCGC
Organism: uncultured Planctomycetia bacterium; assembly: GCA_964489945.1. Classification (GTDB taxonomy): domain Bacteria; phylum Omnitrophota; class Gorgyraeia; order 2-02-FULL-51-18; family 2-02-FULL-51-18; genus CAZBAY01. The sequence goes on along the minus strand of CAZBAY010000152.1, from coordinate 4,785 downwards.
CGACGCCGTTGGCCGTGACCTTGCGTGTCATGCCGGCGTCATGGGGAATGATGATGTTGTTGAGCTTCGAGGAGTCGTCTTTCTTGGGGGAGTCGTCGGCCTTTGTGACGAGGGACCAGACGGGCGCCGCCCCGCCCTGAGCGGAAACCAAGTCCTGGGCCAGGAACGCGGTGATCACGACAAGCGAGATAGAGCGAAGCCAGAAGCCATACCGGGAGCGGTATGGCCTGCTTTCCTTTATATTGTCTAATTCAGCTAGTGTTGTTTTATCCATTCCAGTCTTAGGCTTTTGTATGAGCCCTTGAAATACATTTTAAAATGGTGAAGAAAACAGCCAAAAAAAGTTCGTCTACTGAATTAATAAAGCTCTTAAATTACTACTTATGCCTTGAGCGCTCATGTCCCGATCCCATCGGAGTGTTTTACACTAGGATAAGTATACTTAAGCCCCCCGTCTTATTCAAGGGCTTTTCATAAATATTTCATATTTAGTATTATAATGTAAGCCTATTATTTACATATACTTATGTATTATCTATTTTGCCTTATGATCCTGAATTAGGTGACTTTGCAGTCAATAATGAAGACTTTGTCATGTGCTCAAAAAGGGGTCTGACCCCTTTTTAGAGTTTATTTTTGCTTTTTTTGAACGTAAATCGCCCCCTCTGTCGTCTTGTATGGTAGGGGCATTATGCAACATTCCTGTCATCGGCGCTCGATTCGGCTTAAGCATTTCGACTATTCACAGGTAGGGGCGTATTTTGTGACCTTATGCGCCTTCAACCGGGAATGTCTGTTTGGGGGTTTGATGGGTGGAAAAATGGGCGTCAACACATACGGGCAAATTGTAGAACAGGAATGGTTACGCACGGCAAATTTACGCCAGAATGTCCAATTAGATTCGTTTGTGGTCATGCCGAATCATTTTCACGGAATCATTGTCATAACCGATGTAGGGGCGACCCGCCGTGTCGCCCATACCGAATTCACCCATCAAATTGACCCACCGGGGGACCGACCGGGGTGGCCAGCCTGGGCGACCCACCGGGTCGCCCCTACGGGATATTCGAATGGGCCCGTTACGGAATGTTCAAATGGGCCCGCGCCCGGTTCCGTTGGGGCAATTATCGGGCAATTTAAATCGATAGTGACCAAACGCATTAATCAATTGCGCCAAGCCCCCTGTCTGCCTGTTTGGCAACGCAATTATTATGAACATGTGATCCGGAACGAATCCGATCTAAATGAAATCCGCCAATATATTTTAGATAACCCTGCGAAATGGGAATTGGACCCGACAATTTGTTGAAGGGGCGACATGCTTGCATCTGCTTTCATTATGTTATATACTCGTAGCAAGGAGATAACAATGAAAACACACCAACTGAACGCTAGAATTGATGAAAAGGCCTATGCCGTTTTGAGTGAACTGACCCAAAAGCTTCATACCACCAAGGGGCATCTCACAGAAAAGGCTATTTATCTCTTGAAAGACCAGTTTGATAAACTGGACAAAGCCGTGAGTGAGGAAAAAGCTCCGGATCTCTTTTTGTCCCTTTTGGGCAAGAGCATGGAGCAATATGATGAGCTCTACCGGAAACTTGCGAAGTGAGATATCTCACTTTAGAGGAGGTCCTTGCCGCACACGATTATTTATTGAAGAGATATGGCGGCGCGGACGGCATTCGAGATCAGGGCCTTCTGGAATCGGCCGTTCATCGGCCCCAGGCTGTGGTCTTTGGCCAAGACGCTTACCCCACCCTTTTTGACAAAGCGGCTGCCATCTGCCATTCCCTTCTTTTCAACCACGCATTCGTGGACGGAAACAAACGGGTGGCCTTTGCCGGCTGTCACCTTATGCTTCTCCTTAACGGCTGGGATCTGACCTCAAAATCTGACGAGATCTACGATTTCCTAATCGAAGTCATAGAAAAGCGCCGCGATTGGAAGTATATCTCCCTGTGGCTTAAGAACCATTCTAAAAAGGGGTCTGACCCCTTTTTGGGTTAGGCGGAAATGGCGGCCTGGCGGATCGAACTGATGACCTTCTGGATCTCCTCGAATAGCTTCATCGGCAAAGCGACGGTCAAAGCCCAGGACGCCTTCATAAGCGACCTCAAAGATTCATTCGCATAAACAGCCTCACTGCCGATCGCGATAAGCCTTTGGTCCTTGGCCTCGGCGATCATCGCCAAAACGAGCTTTTGCGCGGGGCTGGCCTGCACCAGCGGGACCCCTGACCCGTCCGGCTTTTCCTCCGGAAGGACGATGAACCGGTTCTCGGTCTCCATGACGACGTGGGACTGCGCGTTGGAGAATTTTGATTCATCAAAAAGGAATGTGACGGGCCGCTCACCCAGCTGAATATCCGTTGCACGGAGGCGCGCTTTCACCTGGGCCACCAGATCCGCATCTTCGTCATCGAGATAAATGATGTTTTTCGCAAGCCACCCCAATCCCGCCGCCGAAAGCACTGATTTGAAGGACAGGTCCTCGGCACTCTCTTTCTTCTTAAAGGAATAAAGATAAAGGTCTTTCTTGAGATGCTTCTCAAGGGCCTGGGCCGCCTTTTGGAAAGTGGGGTCGATCTGCCCGTTCGGCAGAGCGATCGCGCCGGTGGGCAATGCTTTCACGTTCGTCGATTTTCTGAGATCAAGGTACGTCTCGAGCAAGGGCGCCAAGCGGGCACCGTGGGATTCCATGCCTTTTGAAAATGCCAGGCGTTGGGCCGGTGTAAAACGGGCCGCGAGCACCGGGGGCAGTGCTTTGGTGTACTCACTCTCAAGGAAAGGCACGGATGGAGTCACCGCCGGGGCCGGGATATTCTTGAGAAGTGCTTTTTCATCGATCCGGCGGCCCGGTTCCAGGCCCGGCAGGCCCTGTTCGAAGAATTCATTCACATCCACCGGCCGCAGGCCGCCTTCCAGTGCCGACGCAAGCCGCGCGCCGGCTTGTTCATTGGTCAGTCCCGCGAAATTCTCATAAGCCCAAACGAGCGTTTGCACCTTCGCGCTTTCGACGGCCTGGTTCACCGCTTTCACGATCTGCGCTTCGAGTTCCGCGTCAGGGGCCGCGATATCAATGATGACGTGCGCGGAAGCCGCGTTCTCCGGGTCCCTCACGCCCAAAAGTTCTTCCGCTTGCGCGCGGCTGGCGGCCGCGAAGAGTTCCGCCCCAGGGATCTGGCGCTTCACGCGCGCGAGGATCTTCGCGGACGCGTCGGCCGTCTTTCCCGGAAGGACGACGCCGGCCAGGACAAGCGTGCCTTTCGCGACCGCCGGCTGGGCGGCCAGGCGCGCGCCTGAAATATCCGTGAAATCCCCGACAATTTCATGATTGGTCTGGCCCGTGCGGATCGCCCGGATATTTCCCTTTTCGTCCTTTACCCGGATGTAATCATCCTCCCGCGTGAAGGGAGCGGCGGCGCCGAGTACCGGGCCCCTCCAATAGCGGATGCCTTCCTTTGCCAAAAGGTCCTTGTGCTTTTGCAAGAGCTCACCTTGCGGGAGCGCGCGCATGTCCTCATCGGTCAAACCCAGTTTTTTCCTCTCCGCCGGCGTCAAAGGCGTTATCTTGGAGGGGTCCTCCCCTTCCGGATCTCCCCGGTAGAAAACATACATACGGGGTTGGATGACCCTTCCGTATTCGTCAAACTCGACCTGCTGGATCTCCGCGTCAAAAATATCCGCGATAAAAGGCTCAAAAGAGACGGCTGACTGGTCCTCGCCCAGGATCACCTGTTGTCTTGACACGTTCCTGCCTTGCGCGTCCAAGACCGGCTTTCCGTGCAAACTTTCTTCGGGATCATCGGAAACGTCCATCGCGTGATTTGAGAAAGTGCCGCTCACGTCGGTCAGCCCTTTCAGGGCGAGGATCCGGGCGAGCGCTTCGTCCCCCGCCTGCAGTGTCCCTCCCTCACGGAAGGCCTGCGCCTGGGCGCGCTGGATCTCTTCGGCCATCAGGATCCGGACCTTGGCTTCCGCCGTGATCTCCCCGACGGGCACCACGATCGTCTTATCCGACGCGACCCACTTTCCGGTCTCGTTGTCTTTCAGGGAAATGACAAAATCAAAGAAGTAAACCCCTTCGTCCAGCGTGCCTTGAAAAGCGCCGTGCGTGACCGCGCCGTCCTCCATCCTGCCGATATTGCCCGCGTAAGGGTTGATCCCCTCGAGTCCCATGTTGTAGGCCATGGCGGGAAAATTGACCTCGTAACCCAGGGCCGACGCTTCCGCTTTAACCCTTTGGACGAACTGTTCCTGAACATACCGCACGGAAAGAGGCTTTTTGGCCGTGTGCGCTTCCTGCACTTCCCTCATCAGGCCTTTCAGCACGCGCGTCTGGATCTGCCCGGCAAGCATGCGTGTCCTGCCCACGGAGGTCGTCATCTGGGTAATGGGAGATTCGAAGGCCTGCCGCACCCTTCCCGGCGTCCACACGCTTGGGTCAACACCTTGTGCCAGGACATAGCGGGGATTAGTGATCCGGTTTTCCCTGAGGTCCCTGTCGTTCAAGAGTACGACTCCAATGACGCCTTGATTCCCCGCGCGGTCCGTGATCATGTAGAAAGACTCGCCGCTTTGGCGCGTCTGCCCCGACGCGCTGAAGAGCCCCTCCAGTTCCTTCTGGCCGTCCTCCGTGACTTTGTAGAGGAGGGCGTCGTTCAGCTCCTCCTCGACCCTGACATCTAAATGCTGAGAGGCCGAAAGGGTCACGGCGCCCTTGTCCGTCCGCAGAACGACGGGCTTTTGGTAAAGTTCCGGAGTGAGAGCGGCGCGGAAGCGC
>CAZBAY010000151.1:0-18386 GCA_964489945.1 uncultured Planctomycetia bacterium | reverse complement strand
GATGAAGCCCGCCGGCACGTCCGTCTGTTCGCCAAAAAAAAGCGGCGCGACCATGCAGGGGTCCTCCCCCTCTTTCCAGGTCAACCCGTTAGCTTTGACCACATCCGCCACGGTGACGACGGCGCTTTCAGCCATCGCCTTTTTTACAATGTCGGTCTGAGTGTTTAGCACCTTGCGTAATTCGGACGCCCCGTTCCAGCCGCTCGATCCCCGAAGAACATACTTGTCGTTTTCCCACACGTAGAGAGAACATTTTTCGGGTCCGATCATTTTTTTTATCAGGCGGACAATGGAAGGATACAGCTGATCGACCTGCAGCGTGACCAGCTCTTTGGCCGCTTCGTAGATCGTATTGACAGTGTCCGGCTGGCTGAGGATCCGCCCTTGAAGCTCAGTGTTCACGTTCTTCAGAGCGAGGTGCTCCATCGCGAGAGCTTCGAACTCATCACGGAGCCGGTTCTGTTTCTCGCGGGCGGTCCGAAGCCTCAAATTCGCGCGGCTGCGCTCTTCCCCAAGGAGGAACCCGATCAGGATGAAAAATGCGGAAAGCTGGATCTGCCGCATGGGGATCGCGGCGAACTCCATCTGCTGTTCGATCGCCGTGTTGTAGCTGACGGAAATAAGGAGCGCGGCTGAGCTGGACAGGCCCGCCATGAACCCTGGAAAACTCCCATAGCGGGCGGCGACGAAGATCACGACGATCCAGTAAGGGCTTAAGGGAACGCCGATGAATCCCATGTCGGCGGGGAACCACATCACGTTGACGAACAGAATGACCGCGATGCCTAAGAGAATTTCCAGTAAATAAGCGTACTCTCGTTTCATGCTTTTTCTCTCGCCCCCTTAAAACTTATACGCGCAAAAAACCCTGAATTCCTGGTCCTTGTAAGACTCCTTATCCGCGTGGTGGACTTGCCGGCCCTTGACATACCTCACAGCGATCCTTCTGTCTTTGGCGAAATAATAAGAAAGTTCCCCCATGATCGTGTTTTTCGTGTACGAATCATCCCCCTCATCGCTCCAACTCACGGTATCGGACGCCGCAACGGTCCATTGATCGCTGATCTTCTGCTTATAATAGAGCTCGATCGCGTGCAGTTCATATCTCCTGGTAGCGAAATACTCGAACTCTTCGATGGGGTTCCTGTCCTTCACGAGCGTATAAAGACGGTAGTACAGGTAAGAAAAATCCAGAGTCGGACTTTTGGAAAGATGAAAGACAGGCCTCACATAACCGGAGAATTGGCCATTATCGCTGAAAGCGTTCCCCTTTGTCAGGTAAGAGCCTTCGACATTCCAGTAAAAGCTCAGGTAATCCGTGATGTCGGAATAAAAAGTGGCGGACAAGGAATGTCTGTCCACCCGCTGTTCGAGGCGCTTGCGGTCGCCGTCCTCCGTGCTTTTTTCATACAAAAAATCCCCCCGCAGGCCGGGGACATAATCCTTCACGGCGCGGAAGTAATAGTCAAACCGGGCCTTGTCGTCGTTGTAGAATTTGGCCGTGCTCCCCAAGGCGGTCGTGAGGCCATCGCCGAAATATTTGCTCAACTCCACGTGCGCCCCGTCATACCCGTAGCGGTCCTCGGGCTCGTCCGTTTCCTGACGGCGGTAGTGCTTGTAAATGCCGGTGACCGTGAAATATTCGGTCGGCTGGACAAAACCCGCGTTGTTGTAGATACGCTTGGAACTCCCCTTGTCCATCGTGTGCCGGAAGTCATTGAAAACGCGCGGCCGCAGCTGCGCATCGATCTCCTTGAGGCGCAGCAGCGCCTCTTCGTTCTCGGGGTCGAGCCGCAAAGCCTCTTGGGCGTATTCACGGGACCTTCCGTAGTCCTGGGCAAAATAATAGCTGTCGGCCACTTTGTCGTAGGTCTCGATCCTCTGCTTCTCGGTCACCGCGTACTGCAGAGTATCCCGGTAGCGACGGGCCGCTTCATCGTGGTGCGATGAATAAGCGGCGATCTCGGCCAGGCCCTGCCGCGCTTTGAGGTTTCCCGGGTCTTTTTCCAGAAGTTTCTGATAAATGGCTTCGGCGTCTTCCCGCCGGCGGAGCCGCATGTAGCGGTTGGCCAGTTTTTCCATGAGATCAAGGTTATCCGGCTCGCGTTCCAGGATATGCTCGATGTGCGCGGCGGACTTCGCGGGCTCATTGACCCAACTGTAAAAATCCGCGAGCTTCTTCTTGGCTTCCAGATGAGCCGGATCGATGCGGAGCACTTCTTCGTACGCCTTGACGGCCCCTTCCAGATCCTTTCTCCAGCCGTAGAGCTTGCCGAGCTCCATCCAGAGCGCCGTGTTTTTGGGATCGCTTTGAAGCTTTTGCTTCAAGGCGTCTATTTCATCCTGACGCTCCGTGGCGCGGGCCTTTCGCTTCTCCTCCGTTGACTGATCAGCCGTTGTCTCGGCGAAAACGGGCTTGGCGCCGAAAATAATGGCGATCGTCACAAAAAAAACCGCGAAAAATACCGCCTTCCTTCTGACAGCTGTTAAGCTCATTTTTTCATTCTCTCCTAAAGCAAACCCGTGCGCGCCTCACACAAATGCGCGCTCGGCCTCCTCGACGCTCTGATACGTTTCATAAACTTTCGACAAACGCGACTCTTCGAAGATCCGGCTCAGCTCCCCGTTCGCATTGACGATCTTGATCTCTCCGCCCTTTTCACGGAATATTCGCGAAAACGCCACGAGGACGCCCAGCGCCAACGGATCCATAAAACCCATGGACGAGAGATCCAGGATCAGGCATTTGCGCCCCCCGATCTTTTTTTGGGCGCCTTCGAAAGCTTCTTTGAATTTCGGCAGCTGATAGACGGTGACGCGGTCTTTCATCGAAAGCACCGCCGTGCGAGCGTTCCTGATCTCGAGACTATAGTCCACTTTTCCACCATTGATACAAACAGCGCGATTAAATATGAACCAATTGAAACCTATATTTCTTAACACAATTATACAATACTCTGCAGAAATTACAAGGGTTAATTTTGAGGCCAGATACTCAAATGCGCTGGAACCTTGGCCCCCTGAAATGGTATAATCCCTTGCATTATAAGGGGTAAGACCTGATGCTTCAAAACAATGCTTCAGCGCCGCAGATGCCACTACGATGGTTTCTCGTCTCGTGCCTTGCCATCGTCCTCGCCCCTTTTGCCCTGAAGTACACCCTGAGCGTCGTCCTTTCCGGCTATTACGAGTCAAAAAAGGTCATCCTCATCGCGGAGGGGGAAAGCCCCATCGATTCAAATTTTTATCACGCGGTCGGGGTCATTTCTAAAAATAAACGTTTTTTTGGCGGGCAAGCGCTGGAGCTGTCTTCCCCGATCGCCGTTGAAGGCGGATATTTCAGCCGCTACGCGCTGGACATCCCGGAGGACGGAGAATACACCCTTTTTGTCGCGGGCACGCCGCCGGGACCCGTAGGGCGGGGTGCCAAATGGTACTCCCCCTTCTCACTCTCGGTCGACGACGAAGCGCCGGTCCTCATTACTGAGGGGGAACTGAAAAAAGATTGGCCGCATCTTCATGAATTCACTTACGCGCCGGGCGGCTATTACTTCACCAAGATCGGCACAAGAACGCTTTCCAAAGGGCGGCACAGAGTAAGCTTTGCCATCAACGACCGCCGGTCGCACGACAGCCGCTTCACGTTTTACCTGGACGCGGTTCTCGCCGTGCCGCGGAATTTTGAGCCTAAAAGCAATGTCGGACGGATCCCAAGAGCCCTCTTTGATGAATAAATATTTCCAGCCGCTCGCGCTTTTTTTCTTTCTTTTTGTTCTCGCGGCACTCTTCAACTTCCGGACGCTCGGCGAGGAAAAAAGGATCGTGTGGATACGCGGCGAAACGCCTGCCGGGGTCAATTTCACGCCCTTTATCGAGAAGAACGGGCATTTCCAACAGGGCGAGAGCGTCGAGCTTTTGGCGGATTCACTCCCATCGGCGGGCTATTACTCTCTCCTCTACAAATTCCGGATATTGGAAACAGGGCCCTACGCGCTCTTCCTGGCCGGCACGCCCCCCGGCGCGACAGAGCCTGCCAAGGACACGGACTGGTTCTCACCTTACTGGGTCTCACTGGACAACGGGCCGTTCCGGCTTTTCACGGACGAATCTTTTAAAAAGGAATTTCCGGTGCATCCTCCGCATACGGAATATATGGCAGGCGGGTATCACTGGAGCCGCATCGCGTGGCTGGAGCTGGCGGAAGGTTGGCACACGATCGAGATCCAGATCCGCGACAGGCGCCTCAAGGACGGCAAATACGCCTTCTTCCTCGACTCGATCCTCCTCGTCCCCAAGGATTACAAACCGAAACGCCTTCTAAAGAACCTCGACCCAAGATTCTTCACATAAAATTAAAGACGCCCTTGAGGCGTCTTTAATTTTATGCCCCCGGGCGGAGTCGAACCACCGACACGCGGTTTAGGAAACCGCTGCTCTATCCAGTCTGAGCTACGGGGGCGAAACTGTGATCTTTAAATCTCTTGGGACTGGGTGCCGACGAAGGCGCGGAGTTTTTTGAGGGCAACCGCTTCGATCTGGCGGACACGCTCGCGGGTGATGTTGAAACGCTTGGCGGCTTCATTCAGCGTGTGGGTTTCGCCATCCTTCAATCCGAACCTCAATTCCAGGATCTCCCGCTCGCGTGCATTCATTTTTATCAGAAGTTTCTGGATGCGTTCGCCGCGGAGGAGCTCATTGACGTGGTCCTGTGACGTGCTGGCGCGCGGGTCCTCAATGAGGTCCATGATGGACGCTTCCCCGTCTTCCCCGATCGGCTGATCGAGCGAGGTCGTGCCCTGGTCCATTTGCATAAGTTCTTTGATCTTGTAGACGGGCATCTTCATCGCGCGGGCCAGCTCCGCCGTCTTGGCTTTGCGGCGATGGCGATGCATGAGGCGCTCCTGCACCTTGCGGAACCGTGAAAGGGTTTCCACCATGTAGACGGGAATGCGGACGGTCTTACCCTGGTCGGCGAGAGCGCGGGTCACGTGCTGTTTAATCCACCACGCGGCGTAGGTCGAAAAGCGAAATCCGAGTTTCGGATTGAACTTGCTCACGGCCTTCATCAGGCCCAGGTTCCCCTCTTCGATCAAGTCCAGAAGCGGAACGCCGAAATTAGAATACTGCTTGGCGATGCTGATGACGAGGCGCAGGTTGGAACGGATCATCGTGCGACGGGCCTGCGAGTCGCCTCGCTTCACGCGGCGCGCCACCTTAAGCTCTTCGTCGGGCTTGAGGAGAGGAATATCCTTAATATCTTTTATATAAAGCTTTAGGGCATCCATTCCGGTTTATTTTTTGTTCTCCTTCAGGACCGCCTGTGCGGCGGCGAGCCTCGCGATCGGCACGCGGTACGGCGAACAGCTCACATAATTGAGCTTCGCGCCGTGGCAGAACTCGATCGATGCCGGGTCTCCGCCGTGTTCGCCGCAAATCCCGACCTTGAGATCCGGTTTGACGCTCCGGCCTTTGGCCACGGCCATTTCAATGAGCTTGCCGACACCCGATTGGTCAAGCGTCACGAAAGGATCCATTTTTAAAAGCCCCCTCTCGAGATAATGGGGCAGGAATTTCCCGATGTCGTCCCGCGAAAAGCCGAACGCCATCTGCGTGAGATCGTTCGTGCCGAAGCTGAAGAATTCCGCTTCTTTCGCGATGTCATCCGCGATGATCGCGGCGCGCGGGATCTCGATCATCGTCCCGATCTGGTATTCGAGTTTGACCTTGTATTTCTTTGTCACCTCTTCGGCGACTTTGATGATGTCCTGCTTCGTGAACGTGAGCTCGCCGATGATGCCGACGAGCGGGATCATGACCTCAGGCACGACGCGGAGCCCCTCTTTGGCAAGTTCGCAGGCCGCCTCAAAAATGGCCTGGGCCTGCATCCTGTAGATCTCAGGGTACGTGACCGCCAGGCGGCAGCCGCGGTGTCCCAACATCGGGTTCACCTCATGGAGCTGGACGACCTTTTTGGCGAGGTCCTTCACGGAAATCTTGAGGTCTTTGGCGACCTTCTTCATTTCCTTTTCGCCTTTCGGCAAAAACTCGTGCAAGGGAGGGTCGAGGAGACGGATCGTGACGGGCAGGCCCGCCATCGCCTTGAAGATGCCCTTGAAGTCGCCCTTCTGGAGCGGCTCAAGTTTCTTCAGCGCTTTGACGCGCTCCGGCTCTGTTTCCGCCAGGATCATTTCGCGCACGGCCCTCAGGCGGTTTTCGCCGAAGAACATGTGCTCGGTGCGGCAAAGGCCGATACCCTCGGCGCCGAAATCACGCGCGATCTTGGCATCCTCGGGCGTGTCCGCGTTGGTACGGATCTTGAGTTTGCGGACCTCGTCCGCCCACTTCATGAAATGCTTGAAATTATCGTCAAGCTCGGGCTCCGTGAGCTTGGCCTCACCCAGGATCACTTCTCCGGTCGAACCGTTGAGCGTAATGATATCCCCCTCGCGGACCTTGGACACGCCGGAGGCGGTTTTCACGGTGAAAAACTTTCCCTTCTCGTCTAGGTGCATCGAGCCGCAACCCACAATGCAACACTTGCCCATGCCGCGAGCGACGACCGCCGCGTGGCTCGTCATGCCGCCTGTGGCTGTCAGGATCCCCTGCGCGGCAGCCATACCGCCGACGTCTTCCGGGGAAGTCTCCTGGCGCACCAAGATCACACGCTCGCCGTGCTCATCGCTCATCTCAATAGCGTCCTCAGCGCTGAACACGACCTGTCCCACGGCCGCGCCCGGCGAAGCGGGTAAACCCTTCGCGATGACTTTGAATTTTGCTTTCGTGTCGATCGTGGGGTGCAAGAGCTGGTCGAGCTGCTCGGGCGCCACGCGCATAAGTGCTTCTTCCTTAGTGATCATCCCTTCCTGGACCATGTCGCAGGCGATCTTCACGGCCGCCGCGGCGGAACGCTTGCCGCTCCGGGTCTGAAGAAGAAAGAGCTGTTTGTCTTCGATGGTGAACTCAAGATCCTGCATGTCGCGGAAATGTTTCTCAAGGCGGTTATAAATTCCCTCAAGTTCCGCGTAGGCCTTGGGCATCTTTTTCTGGAGCGTGCTGATGGGTTCCGGCGTGCGGATACCGGCGACGACGTCCTCGCCCTGCGCGTTGATGAGATATTCGCCGAAAAATTTCCGCTCGCCGGTGCCCGGGTCGCGCGTGAACGCCACGCCGGTGCCGCTCGAATCGCCCATATTGCCAAACACCATGGACTGAACGTTCACGGCCGTGCCGAGATCATGCGGGATCTTGCTGAGGTTCCGGTAGGTGATCGCGCGCTGGTTGTTCCACGACGCGAACACCGCGTCGCAGGCGAGCGCCAGCTGCTGGGCCGGGTCTTCGGGAAACGCCTTCTTGGTCTGCTTTTTGACGTAATCCTTGTATTCCTGGACGAGCTCTTTGAGGCTTTTGGCAGTGAGCTCCGTGTCCTGCGTGACTTTCAGCTTCTTTTTCTTCGCCTGGAGAATGTGCTCAAAATTGTGATGCCCGAGCTCCAGCACGACGTTGCTGAACATCTGGATAAAACGCCGGTAGGCGTCGTAGGCGAAGCGCTCGTTGCCCGATTTCTGGATGAGGCCCTTCACCGTCTCGTCGTTGAGGCCGAGATTCAGGATCGTGTCCATCATGCCCGGCAGCGAGACGGCAGCACCCGAACGCACGGACACGAGAAGCGGGTTTTCCTTGGAGCCGAATTTCTTGCCCGTCGCGGCTTCAAGCTTTTTCATGTTCTCCTTGATCTCCTGATCAAGGCCCTGCGGCCATTTCTCGCCGAGCGCGTAAAACTCCTTGCACGCGACGGTGGAGATGGTGAAACCCGGGGGCACCGGGATGCCGAGATTCGTCATCTCGGCGAGGTTGGCGCCCTTTCCGCCCAAAAGTTGTTTCTGCTCTCTCTTGCCTTCCGCCTTGCCGCTTCCAAAAAAATACACATACTGTGTCATTGAATTTACCGTTCCTTCTTTTTTTGACTGACCTGTTGCGATTAAAGCCATGGAATAATACTTCTCCTCATTAAGTTAAATGAATTTTGGATAGATCCGCGATCTTGTCGGTGTAAAGCTCTTTGATGGACTGGAGTAAGCTCAGGCGGTTTTTCCGGACGTTCAGGTCCTCCGCATTGACGAAAACCTTCTCAAAGAACTCACCCAAGATATCAAAAAAAGCCTCCGCGTACAAGCTTGTCGCAAGCCGGTAGTCGGAGGCGTCGGCCGCTTCCCGGATCGAATGGTGCGATCTTTCGTAATGCCGGAACACTTCCCTCTCCAGATCCTCCGTAAAAAGGCCGGCGTCCACGCCCGGCGGCAGCGCTTCGCGGTTGCCCTTTAAAATATTGGCGGTCCGTTCCACCACTTTCCACGACTGTTGGAAAGGGCTCTGATCAAAAATTTTTGAAAGCACCTCAAGGCGCCCGCAAGTTTCACGGACATTCTCGAAACGTGAGGCCATCACCGCTTCGATGAGGTCTTCCCGGTAGCCGCGGTCCACGAGCAGCGCCTTAAAACGGTCCTTGAAGAACATCTGGAGTTTTTCCTGCAGCTTCCCCTCTTTATCTTTCTGCACATACCCACCCAGCTGGCGCGCCGTCTCCTCCAGAAGCCCCGTCAGCGAAAAATCGAGTTTTTTGTCGATCGCAATCTTCACGACCGCGGTGGCGCTTCGGCGAAGCCCGAAAGGGTCCGCGCTGCTGGAGGGTTCATTCCCCAATCCGAACGAAGCGCAAACGAGGTCGCACTTGTCGAGAAGGGACAGCGCCGCTCCCGGCAGTGTTTCGGGCAGGCGGTCCTGAGAGGTCCTCGGAAGGTATTGCTCCCCGATGGCCTCCGCCGCCTCTTTTCCCTCCCCCTTCTCAAGAGAATAATACTTCCCCATGACCCCTTGCAGCTCGGGAAATTCCCCGACCATGTGGGTCAGAAGGTCTGCCTTCGAAAGAAAGCACGCCCTCTCGAGCGCTTTCTGGTCCCCTGACGACAGTCCGATCTCCGGACCGATCTTTTTGGCGAGGTTCGCGAGCCTTTCCGACTTCTCTAGCATCGAGCCCGCGCCTTTGAGGAACACAAGGTCCTTCAGCTCCCCGCGCTTTTTATCGAGGCCGCTCCGCGTGTCCTCCTTATAGAAGAACAGGCTGTCCTGAAGCTTCGCGTGGAGGATGTTCTCGATGTTCTTTGAAATGGTTTTTTTCTCCGCGGCGCTCGCGCGCCCGTCGAGGATCGCCAAAAAACGCGGCATCACGCGGCCGGACTTGTCGACGACGCCGAAAATTCGCTGCTTGCGGGCCATGCTGACGGCGAGGACCTCCAGCGGCAGCGTGAGGAACTCCTCCTTGAAAGGCGCCGAAAGGCCCACCGGGTTTTCCACGAGAAAATTTACTTCATTCAGAAGGAACGGGTCCTCGACCCACCGGCCCTTGAGCGAGCGCGCGAGTTTTTCGACCTCCGCCCGGATCACTTTCTTGCGGGCGGCTTGATCGAGGATCACTCCCTCTTTTTTAAGAAAAGAAAAATAGGCGGGGATCGACTTCACGCGCGCGGTTTTCCGGGCCCCTTTAGAGAAGACGACCGTTTCGCCTTTGACTGGAATGCCGGCAAGCGTGAACGTCACGGCCTTCGCGCCGGCGAGGCAAAGAAAACTCCGGATAGGCCTCGGGAAGACCAGATCCGAACCGTCCTCCCATTTCAGCCCCCATTTCATGTTCTTTGAAAAAACCAGGGATCTCACCAGCGTTTTAAAAACTTCGGGCAGGACTTTTTCCGTCGTAAGCGCCGGCTCGCTTTTCCGGAGGAACGCGTAATCCCTGTTCTGGTGGGCCTGGATAACGATGTCCTTGAGCGACGCGTCGCGGTGCTTCAGGATCGTAGAAAATTTTTCGGTGGGTTGGCCGTCCGCGCCATACGCCTCATCCTTAGGCAGGATGCGGCTGAAAGTGTCTTTCTCGGTCTGCCGCTCGGCGGCGCCGCTCACCTGAAAGACAAGCCTGCGGGGCGTGGCCCACACGCGGCATTCTTTGAAAGCAACGCGTTTTTCCTCGAGCGCTTTTTTGAGCCGCGCCAGGAGAAAATTCTCTCCCTCAGACTCAAAAAGGTCAGCCAGCATCGTGGCCGGCAGCTCCTCGGTGCCGATCTCAAAAAGGATGTCTTTAACCATTTTGAGGGGCGGCCTGTCGTTCCATGTGGGCTTGAGCGCATTTTTTGGCGAGGCTGCGCACGCGCCCGATGTACGCCGGGCGCTCGTTGACGCTCACGGCGCCGCGCGCGTCGAGCATATTGAAGGTGTGCGAGGTTTTGAGCGTGAATTCATAGGCGGGCAGGACGAGCGCGCCGAAACGGGAGTCCATTTCCAGAAGGCGCTTCGCCTCCTGCTCATAGGTCTCAAAAAATTTGTGCAGCATCGCGGTATCGCTTTTTTCGAAGTTGTATTCGCAGTATTCTTTCTCATGCTGGAGGCGTAAGTCCCCGTATTTGACGCCTTTTGACCATTCGAGATCGAACATGTCGGACTTTCCCTGAAGGAACATACAGATACGCTCAAGCCCGTAGGTCAGCTCGCACGTGATGGGATCGAGGGAAAACCCCGCCATCTGCTGGAAATAGGTGAACTGTGTCACTTCGAGGCTGTCCATCCAGACTTCCCAGCCGAGTCCGGATGCCCCGAGCGTCGGAGATTCCCAGTCGTCCTGCACGAAGCGGATATCGTGTTTTTTCAGATCAAGCCCCGCGGCACGGAGGCTGTCGAGATACAGGTCCTGCGCATTCACCGGCGAAGGCTTCAGGATCACCTGGTACTGGTAATAGTGCTGGGTCCGAAGCGGGTTCTCGCCATAGCGACCGTCCGTCGGCCGGCGGGTGGGCTGAACGTAAGCGACGTGGGACGGCGCTTTGCCGAGCGATCCGAAGAACGTCGCCGGGTGAAATGTGCCCGCCCCCACCTCCATGTCATACGGTTGAAGGATCGCGCACCCCTTTTTCGCCCAATAAGCGTTGAGCTTCGCGATCAGATCCTGAAAATAAACCATCAAACAAACTCCATTTTTTCCATGAAGACGACCGACTTCAGTTTCTTCGGCAAATGAAAATCCACGAATCGCCTTAAAATTCTTTCGAGCTCCTCCCCCACTTCCTGGGAGACCTTCACATTGTAAAGCTCCCGGATGCCGGAACGCCTGACATGCTCCAGAAAATTGAGCGCCCCTTTGGAAGCGAGGACGCCCGCGCCTTCATTGACCCCGCGCGAATCGCGGCAGCTCTTGCACTGGATGCCGCCCAACGACACGCTGAAATACGCCGGCTGCGGGTCGTTGGCCTGACATTTCACGCAGGTCCTTATCTCCGGCATGAAACCCAAAAGATCAAGGAGCTTCACCTCGAAGATCCGGGCGCTCCGTTTGCACGAGGCGCCGCTCGCCAAAAAACGGAGCGAGTCTTCCATTAAATGAAAGATCCGGGCGTTCGGGTCCTCCACTTCCACCAGTTCGTTCAGAAGCTCGGTGAAATAGCTCGCGGTCGCGAGCCGTTCTAGATCTTCACGGACTTGAAGAAAAAGCTCGGCGAGATCGATCTGCGTCACTTGATGAAGGTCGCCGCCGCGTTTCCTGCGGTAGAAGAGGATCTCATTCAGCGAAAAAGGCTCGAGCGTACTCCCGTAACGCCCGCGCGCGTCGCGTATCCCCTTCACGATACCGCGGATCTTCCCGAAATCTTTCGTATAAAAGGAACCCAGGAGGCTCGTGTCGCGGTAATCCTGAGTGCTCAGGACGAACGCGAGCGTTTTGGTCGCGCTCACTCCTTCTGGCCGCCGGGGACCGCCGAACCCAGGCTGATCACGAGCTTCACCGCCTCCTCGGTCGTGAGGCTTGAGTCGACCACTTCATTCCGGGGAACGTTGATGCAAAATCCGGTGGCGGGATTCGGGGGTTTAGGCACGAAGACGACGACGAGGTCTTGTTTCAGCTTCTCATGAATGTCCCACGGGCCGTCGTGCATGACAAAGCCGATCGCCCAGGCGCCCCTTCTCGGATACTCGACATAGACGACCCTGCCGAACTGTCCCTTCTTCTGTCCGAGGAACGCCATCGTGATGTCCTTGATGGACCGGTACACGTGGTTGAAGAACGGAATGCGCTCGAGCAGAAGCTCCATACCGCTGAGAATCCTCTTAAAAAGAAATTTCTCGGCCACCAAGCCCACGAGACAAACAAAGGAAAACACGACGATGCCGATCGCGAGTTTCGTGAGGACAACCTTGAATTTCGCGTCTATCGTGAACGGCAGGACCTGGAACAAGGGGTTCACGACGAGCCGGTCAGAAAGCCGGATCAGGTAGCCGATAAATGTCAGGGACAGAAAGAGGGGCCCCAGGACGATGAATCCCGACATGAAGTGCGTTCTGAGACTTACAATTTTACCTTTTTTCATGCGAATGCCTTAAAAAAAAGCGCCGTTATGAGAATGCCGACGATCGCCCCTCCGACGATCTCCCAGATCGTGTGGATCTTCGCGCGGAGGCGCGTTTGCACGACGAGCAGCGCCAGCGCCAGCGTGGCCATCACCACGTACATGTTGTCCTGGACGAAAAGGACCGCCGTCCAAAGAGAGAACGCCACCGCCGCGTGGCCGCTGATGATCCCCCCGCGGAGAGGGGTCCCCTTCCGGAAGAACACCTTCCCGGCGATCACGAGAAAGATCACCGTCAAAAGCGCCGCGAGCGTGACATGCGACGGCGTGTACCGGATCTTAAAAGCCACGATCTCAAGCGGCCAGGCCAGGTACTTCGCGAAAATGAGAAAACCGACGATGACCGCGTTGAGCGCGCTGACGAGCACCGCGCCCGCCGAAACGTCCTTGATGAGCTGGATCGCCGGGTGATACGTGACCTGGATGAAATCCATCGTCTCTTCGATCACGGTATTGGCCATCTCAACCACCAGCACAAAGCTCACCGCGAAGCACAGAATGATCCACTCAAAGCGGTCCACGCCCAATAGGATCGCGGTCAAAAGCACCAGGAACGCGACAAAAAAATGGATCCGCATGTTCCGCTCATGGCGGATCACATGGATAAAACCTTCGACCGCCGCGTTGAGGCTTTGGACAAATGTCCGCTGGTTCTGCGGCACTTCTTTTTGCGTCATCCGTCTAGCCCAGGAGTTTCCGTAAAATAAGTTCCTGCCGACCTTCCATCTTTATTTTATCCTTTTTGGTCCCGTCGTCATAGCCTAAAAGGTGAAGCGTGCCATGTACGAGGTACCGGGCCAATTCTTCCTTAAAAGGGATCCCGAGTTCCCCGGACACCGAACGCGCCATCTGGACCGAAACAACGAGATCGCACAGAGTGTCCGATCCCCCGCCGAACGAGATCACATCCGTCGCGTAATCGTGCCTGAGAAATTTACGGTTGACGCTCCGGATCCGGCGGTTGTCCGTCAAAAGAACGCTGACCGACCGCCGCTTCACTTTCTCCGCATTGAGCGTGCCAGCGATTATTTTTTTTATCCACGCGGCGCTCAATCCTTTAACGCCTGAATCAAGCCTTACTTCGATCGGCATTACCGGATCTTGATCCCCAGCTCTTTGAGCTGCCGCTCCGACACCGGCGACGGGGCTTCCGTCATCGGGCACACCGCTTTCTGGTTCTTCGGGAACGCGATGACTTCCCGGATCGACTCAAGCCCCAAAAGGATCGTGATGACGCGGTCAATGCCAAGCGCGATGCCGCCGTGCGGTGGCGCCCCGAACTTGAACGCTTTCAGGAGAAATCCGAAGCGCTTTTCGACCTCTTCCGCCTCGAGGCCGATCGCGCTGAAAATTTCCTTCTGCCTGGCCTCATTATGGATACGGATCGAACCTGAACCTATCTCGTTGCCGTTGAGCACAATATCATAGGCGCGCGAGCGCACCTTTTCGGGATGCGCCGCGTTCGACTTTTTGTATTCTTTCCAGTCTTCCTCGTTGGGCGATGTGAAAGGATGATGCTCACTCTCCCAGCGTTTTTCCTCTTCGTTGTATTTGAAAAGGGGGAAATCCAGCACCCAGCCAAAATGGAACTGGCCTTCGGGAATGAGTTTTTTCCATTTCGCCACATGGAGCCGGAGCGCGCCCAAAATTTTAAGCGCCTTCGGCCGTTCGTCCGCGATAAAAAGCAGCAGGTCGCCCGAGGATGCTTTCATCGTCTGGATGAGCCTTTGCTGGATCTCGGGACTTAAAAATTTTGCGATCGGCGAATCGAGTTTCCCGTCCCCCACCTTGTAATACGCCAGTCCCAGCGCTCCCTCACCTTTCACAAACTCAGTCAAAGTGTCCACTTCGCTCCTTGAGATCTCAGCTCCGCCTTTCAGCGTGAACCCGACGACGGCTCCCTTGGGCTTTGACAAAACGTCCTGAAACACTTTGAAATCCGCGCCCTTGACCGCTGCTGAAACATCCTGAAACTCCATTCCGAACCTGAGGTCTGGCTTGTCTGAGCCGTAGCGGCTCATCGCCTCTTCATAAGTAAGCCTCGGGAACGGCGTTTTAAGGTCAGCTTTGAGGACTTCTTTGAAAATTTCCTTCAGCACTTCTTCGATCACCGCGAAAATATCCTTTTCTTCCAGAAAGGACATCTCCATGTCGAGTTGCGTGAACTCAGGCTGGCGGTCGGCGCGGAGGTCCTCGTCGCGGAAACATTTCGCGATCTGGAAATAGCGGTCAAACCCCGACACCATGAGGATCTGTTTGAAAAGCTGGGGCGACTGCGGCAGCGCGAAAAACTCGCCCTGATTGACGCGGCTCGGGACCAGATAATCCCGCGCGCCTTCGGGCGTCGATTTCGTGAGGATAGGCGTTTCGACCTCGATGAAGTCATGCTTGTCGAGCGTGCGCCGGATGATCTGGGTGATGCGGTGCCTGAGAAAAAGATTTTGCTGGACCTTCGGGTTCCGGAGATCCAGGTACCGGTAGGTCATGCGAAGCTCTTCGTTGGTCTCCGTGCTTTTCGCGATCTCAAAAGGAAGCGGCTGGCAGGGATTGTGTTCGAGGATCTCCTCAGCGGCGACTTCGATGAGGCCGGTGGCCAGCCTCGTATTCTCGGTCCCCTTTGGTCTTCCCTGAACGGTCCCGCGGACGCAGATACAGTCTTCGGTTTTCAGCGCGCTGAAGGCCTGCCCCTTCCCGCCGAGGACAAGCTGTGTTTTGCCGTACCGGTCGCGCAGATCGATGAAGGAAAGCCCGCCATGGTCGCGCTGGGTGTCCACCCAACCGGCAAGCGTCACTTTTTCCCCGATATTTTTTTCCGTCAGCTCCCCGCAGGTATGTGTCCTAAGCATGGCAGCGGCCTTTTTCCTTCGCGAGACCCGTGAGCGCTTCCACGGCGGAATTCAAATTTTTTTCTTCCTGAGTGCCGCTCTGCATATCTTTCAACGTTAAAACGCCTTTCGCGATCTCGTCGTCGCCCAGGATCACGACGTAGCTGCTCTTGGATCTATCGGCCGAACGCATCTGGCTTTTAAGGGACTTTGCCTCAAAATCCATCGATGCCGGCACATGCCGGCCGCGAAGATCCGACAAAAGCTTAAATCCTTTTTTGGCCGCCTCCGCGCCCAGCGTCACGATGAAAAAAGAAAGTGGGCGCTCGGGCTTCTCTTCCGTAACCGGCACCATGAGGATGCGCTCCACGCCGATCGCGAATCCGACCGCTCCCGCGGGAGCCCCGCCGAAGGATTCGATCAAATGATCGTACCGGCCTCCCGCCGCCACCGCATCCTGCGCGCCGAGTGCCTGGTGCGTCACCTCAAAAACAGTCTTTGTGTAATAATCCAGGCCCCTCACCATGTGGGGCGACAGGGCGTACCGCACGCCCGCCTCGTCGAGCGCTTCCCGCACGCGCGTAAAATGCTCATGACTTTTTTCGGAGAGATGGTCCGCGATCGGCGGCGATTTTTCGATCACCGGCCGGCAGGAAGGCACTTTGCAATCCAGCACGCGGAACACGTTCTTCGAGAGGCGCTCGCGGCAGTCCTCGCAAAGCGCTTTCTCATGGGGCTGGAAATATTTTTTGAGCACGTCGCGGAACGCGCCGCGCTCCTCGAACGTGCCGAGATTGTTCATTTGGATCCTGTGGTCCTTGATCCCCCACTCTTTAAGGAGAACGTCTAGGCAGTGGATCGTTTCGGCATCCGCCAGCGGGCTGTCCGTCCCGAGCGTTTCGACGCCGATCTGGTGGAATTGCCGGAACCTCCCCGCCTGCGGCCGCTCGCTTCGGAACATCGGACCCGTATAATAGAACTTTGAAAGCCCTTGAGTCTTATCGAAATTATTTTCGAGATAGGCCCGCACGACGCCCGCCGTCCCTTCGGGCCTGAGGACGACCTCCGTTTTCGAGCGGTCGGTGAATTCGTACATTTCTTTTTGGACGACGTCCGTTTCGGTCCCGAGCGCGCGCGTAAAAAGGCTCTTTTCCTCGAGGACCGGCGTCACGAGCTCCTCAAAACCAAAGCTGCGGAACACCCTTCTCGCGGTCCTGGTGAACGCGGCGAAACGCCTCGCCTCGTCCCCCGAAATGTCCTGGAATCCTCTTAAACGCTGAAATCGCATGTTCACCCCAAAATAAAAGGGATAAGGGGAAAGCGCCCTTATCCCTAAACGCTTATCCCTTTATCCCTAAAAAAGTTACTTTACGTCCCGCTTCATGATCAGGCCCGGCTTGAACACCACGACCTTCTTCGGAGGAACAGGAACCTCCTGGCCGGTCCGGGGGTTGCGCCCGAGGCGGCCCCGGCGGGACTTGACCTTGAAAATGCCGAAGTTCCTGAGCTCCACCGTCTGGCCCTGGGCGAGGTACTCCGTTATTTTGTCCAAAGCGCTTTGCACGACACGCTTTACGTCAATTTGCTTGATCCCAGTGTCGTTTGAGATCTTCAAAACGAGGTCTTTTTTCGTGATCGCCACGTGAGTCCTCCCTAAAAGTCGTATGATATTATCACGTAACGACTTACGAAGTCAATTCTCTAAATTTTGAGGCTGACGGCTTCGGGACCCGCGAGTTGCTGGAGGGAGGAGACCAGATTTTCGTCCGGGCGGACGAAAAGGCTCCGGTCCACGAGCATCTGGGAACGGGCGTTGTTCTGGTCGACGAATTCAAGGTAGACGGGGATATTGCCGGGATGCTTGGCAAGCACCTCCTGGAGGTCCTTCATCGTGCTTTCCTGAAGGCCAGAGGCCAACAACCGAACATGGATACTGCGGGTGAATTTCTTGTGAACGTCTGTGATCGGCACGATCTCATTCGCCAAAAGCTTGGGATCCTGCTCTTTTTTGTCGACATTCCCCTTGAAGAAAAGGATCGAGTCCTTCGCGAGGTGCTGTCCGTAGTCCTTGAATGTTTTCGGAAAGACCAGAAGATCGATCGCCCCCTCAAGGTCCTCCAGCGTCACGATCGCCATTTTTTCGTTCGTGCGCTTGGTCTGCGTGAATTTGAGCTTCGAGACCAGGCCCCCGATCACGACCTCCTCCCCGTCCCGGCGTTGGCCGATCGTCTTGGTGGAAACGGTCGAATAACTTTTGAGCTCTCTCTGATAACGCGTCAGCGGATGCCCGGTGACGTAAAAACCCAGCATTTCTTTTTCATTCAACAGAAGCTCGCTCTCCGTCCATTCGGGGATGGAGGGAATATTTTGGAAATTTTTATGGAAAGACTGGTCTTTTTCGAACGAGCCGAAAAAGGAGATCTGCCCGCTCTCGCGGTCCTTCTGGATCTCGCCCGCCATCGAAAGCGCCTGGTCGAGGATCGCGAAGAGCTGCGAGCGGAAAAGCCCCATCGAGTCGAACGCGCCGCACTTGATGAGGCTTTCGAGGACTTTCCGGTTCACGACGCGGAGATCCACGAACTCGGTAAACTCATAAAAGGATTTAAAACGATTCTGCTTGATGCGGCCCTGGATGATGGCGTCGATCGCGGTCTGCCCCACGTTCTTGACGGCGGCCAGGCCGAAACGGATGGTGTCAGTGCCCACGACGGTGAACTGGGGAAAGCTCTCGTTCACGTCCGGTGGAAGGATCTTGAGGCCCGTACGCTTGGATTCATCAATGTAAAGAACGACCTTGTCGGTGTTGTCTTTTTCGCTGGAGAGCAGCGCCGTCATGAATTCGACGGGAAAATTCGCCTTGAGATACGCGGTGCGGTAGGAGATCATCGCGTACGCCGCCGAATGGCTCTTGTTGAACCCGTACCCGGCGAAATGGACGATAAAGTTGAAAATTTTATCCGCAACACGCTTCTCGACCTTGTTCTGGAGGCAGCCCTGCACGAAATCCTCGCGGGCCTCCTGCATGATGTCCTCTTTTTTCTTCGAGATCGCCCGCCGCAGCGTGTCGGATTTTCCCAGCGAAAAACCCGCCAGCACGTTCACGATCTTCATGATCTGC
>CAZBAY010000150.1:0-2195 GCA_964489945.1 uncultured Planctomycetia bacterium | reverse complement strand
CGCGCGTTGGCGATGTCCTCGGTTTTCGAAAGGATGAACGCGCCGACCGAGTCGACGTTCTTGATCGGGGAGCGGACGAGGTCCAGTATGATATCGATGTCATGGATCATGAGGTCGAGCGTCACCCCGACATCCTGGACGCGGGGGTCGTACGGCCCGAGGCGGTGGCATTCGATGAAGCGGGGAGCCTTGATCACGTGCTTGGCCGCGCGGATCGCCGCATTGAAGCGCTCAATATGGCCGACTTGTAGAATGAGTTTTTTTTGATCGGCAAGGGCGAGCAGGCTGTCGGCCTCCTCAAGCGTCGTCGTGATGGGTTTTTCGATGAGCAGATGGACGTTGTTTTCGAGAAAGTCTTTTGAAAGGGCGTAGTGGCTTGAAGAGGGCACGACAATGCTCGCGGCCTGTGCCTCTTTTAAGAGGTCCCGGTAGTCCGTGAAGGCTCGTGTCTTGAATTGGTGGGCGGCCTCTTTGGCGCGGTGCTCAATGACGTCGCAGACGCCGACGAGCTCTACGCCGTGTAGCTTGGTGTACACCTCGGCGTGGCGTAAGCCCAGCTTTCCCAACCCAATAACTGCAACTTTTATCGCTTTACTCATAATTGATTATTATAACACAGCTGTGCTATCATAGTCCGTTTCGGGATATTCTCACCCTGTCAGGACAGTATGACCCACTACCAGAGAATGATCAGTTTTGTCAGGCCCCATCTGGGGAGGCTGTGTGCCGCCTTCTCCTGTATGGTGATGAATTCGATCTTGAGCGGTCTGCCGATCGTCGGGCTTATTATTCCTTTCGTGGACACGATCCTCGGCGGTAAACCCATCGTGATCCCCAACGAAGGCCACATCCCGGCGTTCCTCCTCGACTTTATTTATCATCTGAACGCGCTCTCACGCTGGAAGCTTTTGAATCTTTTGATCGTGTGGACGATCGCGCTGGCGTTTTTCCGAATTTTCTTCGAATTTCTCCAGTCCTATTTCATGAACGACGTGAGCCAGCGCGTGATCCGCGATGTCCGCAATATCGTGTACCAGAAGATCGTCAGCCTGCCGCTGAGCTTTTTCGGAAGATCCCAGACGGGGGCGCTCGTCTCACGGATCACGTACGACACCGGCGTCATCCGGGACGCGATCTCGGAAGGGCTCACCGATTTTCTCTTCCAGCCCGTGCAGATCATTGTGAATATCATCGCGCTCCTTTCGGTGAAATTCATTTTCAATATCCCGTGGTCGCTTGTCCTCGTCATCTTCTGCCTTTTGCCGCTCATTATCTATCCCGTGCTGCGCGTGGGGAGGCGCCTCAAAAAAATAAGCCGCGCGAGCCAGGAACAGGTGGCGGAGATCAATTCGACGCTTTTTGAATCCATTTCCGGCATCCGCATCGTGCAGGGATTCGGCATGGAAAAATATGAAAGTGAGCGTTTCGCCAAACAGAACGAGGGGCTCTATAAGACGATGATGCTCTCGATCAGCCGCATGATCATGGTGAGCCCGCTGACGGAATTCATCGGTTTCGTGTGCCTCGGCGTCGTTCTCTGGATCGGCGGGCGGGAAGTGATCGACAATCAAATGTCGCCGGGCGCTTTCATCGCGTTCCTCGTGGCGCTTTTTTCACTCTTAAGGCCCTTCAAGCGCATCAGCCGTGTTCACGGTATCAACCAGCACGCGCTGGCCGCCGCGGAACGCATCTTCGAGATCCTCGACACGCCGAATGAGATCCGGGAAAAAGAGAACGCGAAGGCGCTGGCGCCGCTTTCAAGGACGATCGAATTTCAGGACGTCGCCTTCAGCTATAATGCGAAGCCGATTTTTTCCGGAGTGAACCTGCGCGTGAAAGCCGGAGAGATCGTCGCGATCGTGGGGCCGAGCGGCGCGGGAAAAACGACGCTCGTGAACCTTTTGCCGCGTTTCTATGACGTCACCGGAGGCAAGATCTCCATCGACGGCGTGGATGTGCGCGAGGCCACCGTGAAATCGCTCCGGGAGCAGATCGGCATCGTGACGCAGGAGACCATTCTTTTCAATGACACGATCAGCGCGAATATCGCCTACGGGCTTTCGAAGACCTCACAGGAGGACATCGAGAAAGCGGCGCGCATCGCGAACGCGCACCCTTTTATTTCCAAATTTCCCCTGAAGTACCAGACGGTCGTGGGGGACCGGGGTTTCCGCCTTTCGGGCGGCGAAAAGCAG
>CAZBAY010000149.1:0-5929 GCA_964489945.1 uncultured Planctomycetia bacterium | reverse complement strand
AGCGCCAACCCCACCGGGCCGCTCACCGTCGCACACGGCCGCCAGGCCGCGCTGGGGGACTCCTTAGCGAAGATCCTCACGTTCTGCGGGCACAAAGTATCGCGTGAATATTACAACAACGACGAGGGTGTCCAGATCCGGATGCTCGGACGTTCGATCCGCTCGCGCTATCTCACCGAGATCGGTGTCGCCGACACATTCCCTGAGGACGGCTACAAGGGGGATTATATCGGAGAGATCGCCAAAGCTCTCGCCGCGAAGCACGGGCCCAAGCTTGAGAAGGAGGGGGAGGAATTTTTTTCCAGACATGGGCGCGAAGTGATCCTCGAGGGGATAAAAAAAGACCTGAAAGATTTTGACGTGACGTTCGATGAATACTTCAGCCAGGAAGCGCTGATGAAGTCCGGGAAGGTGGAGCGGGCCCTCGAGTCGCTCCGGAAAAAAGGTTTTGTTTTCGAGAAGGACGGCGCGGTCTGGTTCGAATCGACGAGGCTGGGCGATGACAAGGACCGGGTGCTCGTAAAAAGCGACAAGTCACACACGTATTTACTACCCGACATCGCTTATCACGAGGAAAAATTCGCACGGGGTTTCGAGTTCATGATCAATATCCTCGGCCCGGACCATCATGGCTACATCGCGAGGATCAAGGCGGCTATGGAGGCTTTTGGGCATCCGAAAGGGGCGCTGGAGATCCTGATCGCGCAGCTCGTCACGCTTTTTGAGGACGGCCAGCAGGTGCGAATGTCCACCCGCGCGGGGGAATTCATCACGCTTCGCGAGATCCTCGACGAGGTAGGGAAAGACGCGGGACGGTTCTTTTTCGTGATGCGGAAATTCGACGCGCACCTTGATTTTGATCTGGCGCTCGCCAAAAGCCAGACACCGGAAAACCCCGTTTTTTACATTCAATACGCGCACGCGCGCATTGAAAGCGTCAAAAAGACTTTCGAGGAGCGCGGAGAAAAGATCGAGTGGGAAAAAGACGACTGCCTGGCGCTTCTTTCGAGCCCTCATGAGATCGGTGTCATGCGCCTTCTGGCTCAGTATGAGCGGACCGTTCTTTCCGCTGAAAAGACGTTCGAGCCCTACCGCCTCGTTCCTTATCTGATGGAGCTGGCCGGGGCGTTCCATCGGTTTTACACGGAACACCGTGTCGTCACGGAGGACGCGGCCGCGACGCAGGCGCGTATGAGGCTCATTCTTTCGGTGCAGGCGGTCCTCCGCTCAGGCCTGGGGCTTCTGGGAGTTTCCGCGCCTCTGAAAATGTAACTTCCATGTTTGAGACGCTTGAGTTTTACGCCGGTAAGGACGTCGATTTTGATTCGCTGGCGAAGCGTCTCGTCCATTTTGGCTACGGCCGCCAGGACCAGGTGAGCGCCGGCGGCGAGTTCGCGATCCGCGGCGGCGTCCTCGACATTTTCCCCGTTTATTTTTCTTTCCCCATCCGCATCGCGCTTTCCGCGCAGACGATCGAGTCTATCCATACGTTCGATCCTGCCTCGGGAAAACGCCTGGAGCCTCACCGCATGGTCGTCGTCCTGCCGGTGAAGGACGAAAAGGCGCCCAAGGTCAGGGTGACGCCCGTCCTCTACGAAACTCCCGTCGATCCTTTCGTGGACCTGGAAAGCGGCGACCCCGTCGTTCACATCCTTCACGGGATCTGCCGGTACCGCGGGATCAGGGGATTGAAGAATAAAGACAATGAGGAGGAAGATCACTTCGCGCTGGAATTCGCGGACAAGAACATCCTCTATGCGCCGACGCGCGACCTTCATCTTATTCAGCGCTACCGCACGTTCGGGAAATCCAGGCCGCAGCTTTCGAAGCTTGGGTCCAAAAGCTGGGAAAAGCTGAAGCAAAAGACCCAAAAAGGGGTCTGGTCCTTCGCCAGCGAGCTTTTGGACATGCAGGCGAAGCGGAAATTGCTCAAAGGGTTCACGTTCCCGAAGGACACCGATTGGCAAAAAAAGCTTGAGGAGGAATTTCCCTACGAGGACACGCCCGACCAGGTGAAGGCGACGGCCGACGTGAAACGGGACCTTGAATCCTCGATGCCGATGGACCGGCTTCTTTGCGGGGATGTGGGGTACGGAAAAACCGAGGTGGCGCTTCGCGCGGCCTTCAAGATCGTGATGTCCGGGAAGCAGGTCGCGATCCTCGTGCCGACGACGATCCTCGCCGAGCAGCATCACGACACGTTTTCCGAGCGGATGAAAAGCTTTCCCGTGAAGGTCGAGATGCTTTCGCGATTTCAGACGAAGGGGGAGCAGAGACGGGTCGTGGAAGAGCTGAAGGACGGAAGCTGCGACATCGTCATCGGCACGCACCGGTTGGTGTCGCCCGATATACGCTTCAAGGACCTCGGGCTGGTCGTCATCGACGAGGAGCAGCGTTTCGGCGTGCGCCACAAGGAGCACTTGAAACGGCTCCGGCTTATGGTGGACGTGCTGACGCTTACGGCCACGCCGATCCCGAGGACGTTGTATCTCTCCCTTGTCGGCGCGCGCGATATGTCGACGATCAATACGCCGCCCAAGAACCGCAAACCGATCGAGACGATCGTGGCTGAGACGAGCGACCAGGTGATCCGGCAGGCGATCGTGAAAGAGCTCGCCCGCAAAGGGCAGACCTTTTTCATCCACAACCGCATCAACGGGATCGAGCACGTGGCAAAAAAGATCTCGACGCTCGTTCCCGAGGCAAGGATCGCCGTCGGATACGGCCGGATGCCGTCAAAGATGCTTGAGTCGATCATGAAAAAATTCATCCATGGGGAGATCGATGTGCTGGTGTCGACGACCATCGTCGAATCAGGCATCGACATTCCCAACGCCAACACGCTCATCGTCAACCGCGCCGATCTCTTCGGGTTGTCCGAGCTGTATCAGCTGAGGGGGCGGGTGGGGAGATTTGACCGGAGCGCGCACGCGTATTTCCTGGTTCCCAAAGGCGCGGTCCTGACGGAAGATTCAAAACGCCGGTTGGACGCGATGGAGCGTTTTACCTACCTCGGATCGGGCTTTAACGTCGCGATGGAGGATCTCGAGATCCGGGGGGCCGGGAACATCCTGGGAACGGAACAGCACGGGTGCATCGCCAGCATCGGCTTTGATCTTTACTGCCGGATGCTGAAGGAGTCCGTTGAAAGACTCAGCTAATTCGGGTATAATGTCCCAATCATGAAACTTTTCAAAACTCTTTTTTTAATTTTCGCCGTCCTGATAACGGGCTGTCTCCAAAAAAAGGATAGCTCCACGCTCGCCCGGTTTGCGGGGCAGGCCGTGACTACCGCCGATTTTGATCGCAGGATCGAGATACTTCCCCCGAACCTCAAGGCCGTAGCGCTGCGCCGCAAGAAGGAGATGGTGGAGGAGATGATCGACGAGCGCTTCCTGGAAAAAGAGGCCAAGCGGCGGAACGTCGAGAGCCAGCCGGAGGTAAAGGAGCTTTTGGGGGCCGCGCGCCGCAAGATCATCATCGCCAAGCTCATCGAGTCGGAAGTTGACCGGAAGGTCTCTCTCGGGGCTGATGAGGCAGAGAAATATTACGAAGCCAATAAAGAGCAGTTCATGACGCCGGTTCTTTTGCGCGCGTCCCACATTCAAGTCGCGACGGAAGAGGAGGCCAAGGCCGTGAAAAAGGAACTTCAGGCGGGGGCGGACTTTGAGGATCTGGCGCGCAAAAGATCGCTCGACAATACACGGGTGCGCGGCGGGGATATCGGGTTTTTCCAGAAGGGGCAGCATATCCCCGAGATCGATACCGCCGCTTTCAGCATGCGGAAAGGCGAGATCAGCGAACCGGTAAAAACGCAGTTTGGATTTCACATCATAAAGCTGACGGATCGCGCGGAACCCATGCTACGGGATTTTAAACTTGTTAAGGGGATCGTTGAGCGGCAGTTGATCAACCAGAAAAGGTCGAGGACTTACCGGGAATTCGTCCAGAAGCTTCGCGGCAACACAAAGGTCGCCTTCGACGAGAAGGCCCTTGAGGCCGCCGGACAGGCTCAGCCGCGATGAAGACATTCCGGATACTCGCAACGTTCTTCCTTTTTCTAACCTGCCAGACTTTCGCGTTCGCGCCGTCCGCGCGCGCGGAAGTGGTGGAGCGTATCCTTGCCGTCGTGAACGATGAGATCGTGACGGAGCAGGACCTCCAGGTCATGATGGCGCCCGTCATCGCGCAGTTCCGGACGACGTTCACGGGACCCGAGCTCGAAGAGAAGATGAGGGGGCTCCACCGGGAATTTTTGAACAGGGTCATCGAGGACCGGTTGGTGTTGAGCGAGGCCAAGCGGCGTTTGGTCATCGTGAAGGACATTGAGGTCGATGAAATGATGGCCGATGTGCGGAATAAATTTCCTTCCCGGGAGCTTTTTTTCCATTCGCTCGAAGAGCAGGGACTGACTGAAAGAAAACTATGGAACCGGTTCCGGGACCAGCTGATGACACAGAAGCTCATCAGTTTTGAGGTGAAATCCAGGATCTCCGTGTCGCCGGGAGAGGTCGACGCCTTTTACAAGGCTCGTCCCGACCAATTCGCGCAGGGGGATCGCGTGAAGCTTCAGCATATTTTGATCCGCGTGGGGGCGCGTTCCGAGGAGGAAGCTCAGGAGTTCGCCGAGTCGCTCGTGGGCCAGCTTCGCGGGGGAAAGACGTTCGAAGAGCTCGCGCTGAGCTATTCCGAAGGCGCGGAGGCCAAGGAGAGCGGGGAAATGGGCTGGGTCGAAAAGGGGAAATTTCTCGGCGACATCGATGAGAAAATATTCGCGTTGGGCGTCGGCCA
This sequence comes from uncultured Planctomycetia bacterium, assembly GCA_964489945.1. GTDB lineage: Bacteria > Omnitrophota > Gorgyraeia > 2-02-FULL-51-18 > 2-02-FULL-51-18 > CAZBAY01. Next base: position 1,138 of record CAZBAY010000149.1, on the reverse strand, counting down.
GAACACCTCACCGATCAAGAGCTCTCTCGGCTACCACATTTTCAAAGTTACGGACAGGCAGAAATTTTCCATCAAGCCGATCACGGAAGTAAGGGCCGAGATCCAGGATAGGATCTTCAAGCAGAAATTGCGTCAGCGCCTTGAGGCATGGATCGAAGGCCTGAGGAAGAATGCCTATATCTCGATCCGCTAAGGTACGTCTCGCCGTCACGCTCGGCGATCCCGCCGGCATTGGCCCCGAAGTCACGCTCAAAGCGATCCACTCCTGGAAAAAAAGATCCCAAGTTGACGTTTGGTTGCTCGGCCCCGCAGCGTTTTACGAAGATCTCGCCCGCAAGATCGGCCTGCGCATGAGCTTTCATGAGTTCCATTTTCATTCTCCCGGGGATCTTCCGGAAAGGATCACGCGCGGGCGTTCCGACAAGCGGCTTTCAGGACTTGCCATGCGTTCGATCGACCTTGGGATCGAGCTTGCGATGAAAGGGGAGATCGACGCGGTGGTCACGGCGCCGATCAACAAGGCGGCGATGCGGGAAGCGGGTTTTAACATCAGCGGCCACACCGAATATCTGGCGGAGCGCTCCCGAACAAAGCGTTTTGAAATGATGCTCGTCGGAGGAAAGCTCCGCGTCGTCGTGGTTACGCGGCACATGGCTTTGAAAGAGGTGCCCGGGGCCCTCACAAGAAAAAAAATAGAAGAGGCGATCCTTCTCACCGACGAGACGCTCAGGAGTTCTTTCGGGATCAAAAAGCCGCGCCTAGTCGTCTGCGGCCTAAATCCCCACGCGGGCGAAAAAGGGAATTTCGGCACCGAGGAGATAAAAATGATCGAGCCCGCCGTGCGAGCGGCCCGCCAAAAAACGCGCTCCGAGATCACCGGCCCTTTATCGCCCGACGCTCTTTTTGTCGACGCCTACGCGGGAAAATATGACGCCGAGATCTGTATGTACCATGACCAGGGCCTCATCCCGCTCAAAATGATCGCGCGCGGATCCGGCGTGAACGTGACGCTGGGCTTGCCCTTCGTGCGGACTTCTCCCGACCACGGCACCGCCTACGACATCGCCGGCAAAGGCATCGCCAATCCCGGCGCCACATTCAATGCCATCCGGCTCGCCGCGAAGATGGCCGCACGCAT
>CAZBAY010000148.1:0-7925 GCA_964489945.1 uncultured Planctomycetia bacterium | reverse complement strand
GTGTGGACGACGACTCCCTGGACGCTCATCGCCAACGTCGCGGTCGCGTTGCATCCGCATTTCACGTATTGTTTCGTGAAAACCCCGGTGGGTGTCGTCGTGGCGGTAGAAGAGCTCCTGGAGCCGCTGCGCAAGATGGTTTGCCCGGACGAAAAGGGGACCTTCGAGGTCCTTCTGACCAAAAAGGGATCCGAACTTGAGGATCTCCAGGCGCATCATCCTTTTATCGCGAGGACCTCGCGTATTGTGATGGCGGACTACGTGTCGAAGACGGACGGCATGGGCTGTGTCCACACGGCGCCGGGGCACGGGATGGACGATTACCGCACCAGCCTCAAGAAGAATCTGCCGGTCCTTATGCCGGTGGATGAAAAGGGAAAATTCAAAGAGGAGGCGGGGGAGTGGAAAGGCCAGCATATTCTGAAGGCGAATGAGAAGATCGTCGAGGCGATCGGCGCAAAGGGAAACCTGCTCCAGGCCGGCCAGATCCGCCACTCCTACCCCCGATGCTGGCGGTGCAAGAATCCCGTCATCACGCGCGCGACAAAACAATGGTTCATGGGTGTTGACCGCTCCGACCTTCGCCAAAAAGTGCTGGAAGCCATCCGCAAAGTTAAATGGATCCCCGAAGCGGGGCAGAACCGTATTTCGGGAATGGTCGAGTCGCGTCCCGATTGGTGTCTTTCGCGGCAGCGTTTCTGGGGAGTCCCCGTGCCGGTCCTTTACTGTTCGGGGTGCGATGAGGCGATCCTGGACCCGGCGCTCATCCGTCATCTGCGCGATAAATTCAGGAAAGAAGGCTCGGATTGTTGGTTCACGAAGTCGGCGCTTGATCTCACCGAAGGGAAATTCGCGTGCCCCAAGTGCGGCCGCAAAGATCTCAAAAAGGGCGATGATATTCTGGATGTCTGGTTCGAGTCCGGGGCAAGCCATGTGCCGGTCCTGATCGAGGACCAGAAGCTCGAATTTCCCGCGGACCTTTATCTTGAAGGCAGCGACCAGCACCGGGGGTGGTTCCAGAGCTCGCTCCTGGTTTCCTGCGGTATTTCTGGCAAGGCCCCCTACCATGCGGTCCTGACCCACGGGTTCATCGTGGACGGTGAGGGGAAGAAAATGTCGAAGTCCATTGGGAATGTGATCTCGCCGCTTGATGTCATGAAGCAATACGGCGCCGATATTCTCAGGCTCTGGCTTGTCTCGAGCGATACGGCCGATGATGTGCGGATGTCCCTCGACAGCTTGGCCCGCCTTTCGGAAGGCTACCGCAAGATCCGGAACACGTTCAAATTTCTCTTGGGAAATATCCACGGCTTTGATCCGCAGAAGGAGGCGCTGCCTGCCGACGAGCTTTTGGAGGTGGACCGGTGGGCGCTGTCTAAGCTCGAGTTTTTGAAAGAAGAGGTCGCGGCCGCCTACGAAAGCTATCAGATCCACCGGGTCTATCATGTCGTGTATAATTTCTGCGTGAAGGAGCTGTCCTCCTTTTACCTGGATACGCTGAAGGACAGGCTCTATACCGATCCCCGGGGATCCGTGTCCGGGCGGTCGTGCCGGACGGTGCTCCACGAAATGGCGTCTGTTCTCGCGAGGATCCTGGCGCCGGTCCTCTCTTTTACCTGCGAGGAGGTGTGGGGGCATTTAGGCTTTCCGGAGAGCGTGCATCTGGAGGGCTGGCCGAAGCATGTATCAAAGAACAGGAGCGTTCCGCTCGAGCAGAAGTGGGCGCGGTTCCTCGTGATCCGCGAAAAAGTGCTGAAGGCGCTTGAGGAAAAGCGTGAGAAAAAAGAGATTGGCAATTCTTTGGAGGCTGATGTAGAATTGACCCTCTCTAAAAAAGAGGACGTGGATTTTCTCAAAGGTTTTAACCGGGAGCTGTCAGGTTTGCTCCTGGTTTCCCACGCGGAGGTCGCGCAGGGAACGGTCGCGGAAGAAGTGTCCGTGGCCGTCAAGAAGGCGCGCGGCGCCAAATGTGAACGCTGCTGGAACTGGCGCGAAGAAGTGGGAAAACACAAAGAGCATCCGGCCCTTTGCGGGCGGTGCGTGGAAGTCGTGAAAGGAAACTGAGCCGTGGAAAAAAAAGATCTTAAAATATTCGAAGGGCTTCTCCAAAAGAAAAAGTCGGATCTCTTAAAGGGGCTCGACCACATCGCCAAGGACGCGTTGAAAAAATCCCAGCGTGACGCCGCCGGCGACCTTTCGGCGTACAGCCTCCACATGGCCGACATGGCCACCGACAACTACGACCGTGAATTTTCTCTGGGCCTGGCGGACAATGAGCAGAAGACCCTCCACCGGATCGAGGCCGCGCTCGAGAGGATGGAGCAGAAGACGTTCGGTGTGTGCGACCTTTGCGCGAAGAAGATCTCCAAAGTGAGGCTGAAAGCCGTTCCCTACGCCGAGCTCTGCGTGCCCTGCCAGGAATTGCAGGAAAAGAAGAAGCGCTGAGCGTTTTAGCGGTTCCGTCCGGCTTTAAAAAAAGTTTCCCATGACCAGGAAACGTCTTTTTTTTCTTTTGATCCCCGCCGTTTTTCTGCTGGATAGAATTCTCAAGATCCTTACCGTTCGGTTCCTCGCTGAGGGTGAAGGTTTCCCCGTGATCCCGGGGATCTTCCATATCACGCGTGTCAATAATACCGGCGCGGCTTTCGGGATCCTCAAGGGCCAGGGGCCCGTCCTGGTCCTCGTCTCCATTCTCTGCGTTGCTTTTTTGGCAGTTTATCTTTTAAGGAAACCATCGCGGGGTTTTGCGCCGGCGGCGTGGGCGCTTGTCCTGGCGGGCGCTTTGGGAAATCTGTATGACAGAATTCGTATCGGCTATGTCGTGGATTTTCTCGACTTCAGAGTGTGGCCGGTCTTCAACGTGGCCGACGTGAGTATTTGTCTTGGGGCCTTCCTCGTGGCTTTTCATTTTTTTACCGGAGAACGGACAGAGAGGAAAAAGTAATGCACCCAGTTCTTTTTGAGATCGGAGGCGTTGCCGTTTATTCCTACGGCCTGTTCGTGGCGCTGGCGCTTCTGGCGGCGCTCTGGACGGCGGGCCGGCGCGCGCCGGGGTATGGATTTTCAAAAAAGGACGCGTCGGATCTTGTTTTTATCTTTTTCGCGTGCGGGATCGTAGGCGCGCGTCTTTTTTACATTGCGCAGCACTCCGGGGAGTATCTGGAACACCCCTTGAAGGTTTTTTCGCTGAGGGAAGGCGGACTCGTCTGGTATGGCGGTTTTTTTGGCGCCGCGGCGAGCGGGGTTTTTTACGCCCGGTGGAAGAAATGGCCTCTTTTGAAATGCGGCGACCTTTTTGCGCCGGTCCTTCCGCTCGTGCATGGGATCGGACGGATAGGGTGCTTTTTGAACGGCTGTTGCTACGGAAGGGAGACGGCGGGTTTCCGACATCCGGTGCAGCTCTATGAAGCTGGGTTTCTTTTTGCCCTGTCTTTTTTTCTGTTTCGCATTTCGGCAAGGCTTAAGGCCCGAGAAGGAGGACTCTTCGCTGGGTATCTTCTTTTGTACGGGACCGCGCGGTTCTCGGTGGAGTTTTGGAGAGGGGACCAGACGGCTTTCGCGGGACTGACGCCTCCGCAATGGACCAGCGTGCTTTTAATGACAATTTCTTTTATTCTCTTTCGGTGCGCGTATAAAAAACATGCAAAAGTTTGAGATAGACCTCACGATCAGCCCCTCGGACCTGCCAGGTCCCGTTTCACGGCGGCTCGACGCGTTCTTGACGCACGCGCTGGGCGGCCGGTTCTCGAGGCAGGAGATCAAAAGCGCGATCGAGCGCGGTGAGATCCTTTTGGAGGGCAAGCCCGCCAAGCCGAAGTCGCCTGTGAAGAGCGGTGACCGCATCCAGGGCCGGGTCCACACCGAAAAAGAGTCGGCGCTCGAGCCGGAGTCCATCCCGATAAAAATTATCTATGAAGATGAAAGCCTTCTCGTCGTGGACAAGGAGGTCGGAATGGTCGTCCACCCCGGCGCCGGGGCGAAAAAGGGGACGCTCGTGCACGCCCTTTTGGGCCGGGGCGGGGAGCTTTCGACGGCCGGCGGGCGTGAAAGGCCGGGCATCGTCCACCGGCTGGACAAGGAGACCTCGGGGCTTCTTGTCGTCGCGAAGACGAACGAGGCGCACCGTCTTCTCCAGGCGCAGTTCCAGGAGAGGACCTTTTCAAAAATTTACACGGCGCTCGTCAAAGGACGGGTCGAATTCGAGGAAGGCCATGTTATGGAACCGATCGGCCATCATCCGAAGATGCGGCGGAAAATGGCCGTCTCCCGCGCCTCCTCCGCGCGCTCGGCCGAGTCCCATTACCGGGTGAAGCGGCGCTTCCGGTACGCGACCCTTGTGGAAGTGAAGATCGTGACGGGGCGCACGCATCAGATCCGCGTTCACATGCAGCACCTCGGCAACCCCGTTCTCGGGGATGAGCTGTACGGGACAAAGGAAATAGGGCAGCGGCTCGCGCTGCATGCCTCGAAAATCGAGTTTACGCATCCCAAAACTGGTAAAATAATGAAATTTGAAAGCCCATTGCCCGAGGAATTGGTACGCATGATCGAAATCGCGGAAAAACAATGAAAAACATTCTGCTCCAGAAAGCGCCTAAAGGCTTAAAGGGAGACATCTTGTTCCCTGGGGATAAGTCCCTGACGCACCGTGCCATTATTTTTGGCTCTCTCGCCGAAGGTAGTTCCACTTTCACGAACGTCCTGTCCGGCGAGGACTGTGTCTGTACGCGAAAGGCTTTTGAAGGCATGGGCGTCCAAATGGAGATCCCTTCGGCGACAAAGCTCACGATCCATGGAAAAGGACTTCATTCGCTGAAACCGCCGACGAGTGAAATTTATCTGGGAAATTCAGGGACATCGATCCGGCTTCTTTTGGGCGTGCTGGCGGGGCAGCCGTTCGAGGCGACGCTCACCGGTGATCCGTCTCTTTCCCAAAGGCCGATGCGGCGTGTGACGGATTTTCTCAAACAAATGGGTGCGCAGGTGGAAGGGCGTGACGGCGCGAACTTCGCGCCGCTTAAGATCCGCGGAGGAAATCTAAAGGGGATCAACGCGAAGCTTCCCATTCCAAGCGCTCAAGTGAAATCCGCGATCCTTTTGGCGGGTCTCTACGCGAAGGGGCGGACAAGCGTCACCGAGCCGGTAACGTCCCGTGACCATACGGAACGATTTCTCAAACACTTCGGTGTCCGTACTGATGAGGCAGGTGGCAAAGTGTCGCTGGAAAGCGGACAGACCCTCAAGGCCAGGAACTTTGAGATCGCGGGTGACATCTCGAGCGCCGCTTTTTTCATGGCGATGGCGCTTTTGGTGCCGGGCTCTGAGATCTGTTTCCGCAATGTGCTGTGGAATCCCACGCGTACGGGGATCGTCGACGTCCTGAAAAGGATGGGGGCCCAGTTCCGTGTCGAAAAACTCCACGCGGAAGGTCCCGAGCCCACGGCGGACTTTTCTCTTAAGGCGCAAAAATTAAAGGCATTTGAGATCAAAAAAGAAGAACTGCCGTCGCTCATCGATGAGATCCCGATCCTGACCGTTTTGGCGACGCAAGCTGAGGGCACGAGCGTCATCCACGAGGCGGATGAATTGCGCGTCAAGGAGACCGACCGCATCGTTTCGATGACGACGGGCCTTTCGCGGATGGGGGCGAAGATCCGGGTCGAGGGCAACACGCTCTTCATTGAGGGGGGTACGCCCCTGCGGGGAGTCGAAACGGATTCCTTCAAGGACCACCGGACGGCCATGTCCCTTATCGTCGCGGGACTCATCGCCGAGGGCCCGGGAAAAGTCACTGATCTCGACTGCATCAACACCTCTTTTCCGGAGTTTTTCAGTCTTTTGGGGAGCGTCGGAGCGCCCCTCCAAAGGATTGACATCCCTGGGGGTCGTTGATACAATTAAACGTCCCGATAGTTAATCACCTTTCGACGACACACTCTTTGAACAACAACAAAAAATTTCATTTATTCAACGGCTTCGCGAATTGGTTTTTGGGGTTTTTCTCCAATGACATGGGGATCGATCTCGGCACAGCCAACACGCTCGTGAACGTCAAGGGCACCGGCATCGTTCTCTGCGAGCCTTCCGTCGTCGCGATCCGCAAAGGCACCAGCGAAGTGCTCGCGGTGGGCGACGAAGCCAAGCGCATGCTCGGCCGTACGCCGGGATCCATCGTGGCGATCCGCCCGATGAAGGACGGCGTCATCGCCGATTTTGAGATCACCGAGAGCATGCTCCGTTATTTCATCAACAAAGTCCATAACCGCAAGCGTTTCGTCCGTCCGCGCATGGTGATCGCGATCCCGTCGGGGATCACCGAAGTGGAGAAGCGCGCAGTCCGTGATTCCGCGCTTCACGCGGGCGCACGCGAAGTTTACCTCGTCGAAGAGCCGATGGCCGCCGCGATCGGCGTGGGGCTGCCCATCCAGGAGCCGGCCGGCAGCATGATCATCGACATCGGCGGCGGCACGACCGAGATCGCGGTGATCTCCCTCGCGGGCATTGTTTTTTCGAAGAGCATTCGCATCGGCGGCGACGAAATGGACGAAGCGATCGTCGAGCACGTGAAAAAGACTTATAACTTAATGATCGGCGAGCGGACCTCCGAGGAGATCAAGATCAAGATCGGTTCCGCTTATCCGCTCGATGAAGAGCTTTCGTTGGAGATCCGAGGCCGGGATCTTGTTTCGGGCCTGCCCAAAATGACGAAGATCACCTCCGAAGAGGTCCGTGAGGCCCTGGCGGAGCCGGTGCAGTGCATCATCGAAGCGGTGCGGATCACGCTTGAGCGCACGCCGCCGGAGCTTTGCGCGGATCTCATTGATCGCGGCATCGTCATGGCCGGGGGAAGCTCACTTTTAAGGGGTTTGGACAAACTGATCTCCGAGGAGACGGGGCTTCCGGTGCACGTGGCCGAGAATCCGCTCATCGCGGTGGCGACGGGGACAGGAAAGATCTTAAGCGAGCTTCACTACTTAAAGCGCGTGACCGTCACCGCCAACCGCTCCTTCGAAAACTAAGTTTAACTTAGCAGAAAGAACCAAGACGTGTTCAGACCGACACGCCCGTTTCTTGGGGTAGCCGTCCTTCTTTTTTTTCTCACCGCCCTTCCTCTCTCCGCCAGCGCCGCCATCCGGGGTACCGTCATTTCATTCCTCGGAGCGCCGATCTCCTTTTCCAAAAATACAGCGAAATTTTTCGTGGACCTTTATTACTTCCGCCGGAACGCGGATGAAAATCTCGCGCTGAGAAGGGCTATTTCCCAGCTTCGTTATGATCGCTTCCAGGTCCAGGAGATCCGGCAGGAGAACGAGCGCCTCACGAAGCTTTTGGACGTCAAGAAAACCCTGCCCACCTCCGTCAGGCGAAGCCTCTTTTGCCGGGTGATCGGCCGCTCGCCCTTGGCTTGGAACCGAGTTTTGTTGATCGACAAGGGCACCCGACAGGGGATCCGCCGGAACATGATCGTCCTTTCGGACCTGGCGCTTGTAGGAAAAGTGATCGAGGCGGGTCCGTCAGTCTCCAAGGTGCTCCTCATTACGGACCCCAACTCGAAGATCGGCGTCGTGATCCAACGCACGCGGCAGGAGGGCGTCCTCTTCGGGACCTCATCAGGCGAGTGCCGGGTCAAATACCTTTCGGTGGATACGGAAGTCAAGGAAGGGGACGTTGTGGAGACCGCGGGTTTTGGCGGGTATCTCCCCAAGGGGCTTCTCGTCGGAAGGATCGAAAAGGTCTGGAGGGAGCCCGGGCAGATCTATCAGGTCGCCCGCATCAAGCCTTTGATGGACCTGAGCCGCATCGAGGAGGTCGTCTGTCTTGAATAAAACAAGATTTTTGGCATTTTTTTGGATACTCCTTTTCTTTTTCGCGCAAAACGCGGCGCAGGTCCTGTTTTCGGCCGAGTTCGTCCCACTGGTGCTCGC
>CAZBAY010000147.1:0-2406 GCA_964489945.1 uncultured Planctomycetia bacterium | reverse complement strand
AAACGGGCGGCCTCAAGGGATTTGAACTGCCAAGCGCATGGCCTCAAAACCTCGCTACAAGGATCTCGCAGGTACTGATAGACTTCAAAAATAAGATCCAAAACGCAAATCAAATTGAAAAGTGTCTGATCTTTCAGAAAGCAATCAAAGGAATAAAATTCTCAAGACATGAATTGGAAGTGATTATAAACATTAAAGATACGAATAAAATCTTATTGGAAAATTCTTTAGGTGGTCAGCTAGGCAAGTCGTCGGGGGGAATGCGCGCGGGGGCCGCGAACCTCACGACCCCCGCTTGCACTACGGGTGTGGCATTAAATATGGGGTAAGTGACGGGATTTGAACCCGCGACCTTCTGAGCCACAGTCAGACGCTCTAACCAGCTGAGCTACACCTACCATGAAAAGATCAGTACTTGAAAAATTCCTTCAGTTTTTTGACCTTGTCTTCAAAATCTTCTTTCGTTTTCACGATCCCCTGGTCTCCGACCTTCTGGAGCGTATTCTCGAGAATGTTCCCGAGGTTCCCCAGGATCGTCTTCTTGAGGGACCGCTCGATGCTTTTCCGGATCACGTCACGCGTGCGCACTGACCGGTCGGCCAGGTTCCAGCGTGCGGTGAATTGGAACTTCAACCGGCCGGCCTGATCTTTCAGGAAAGAAAGGAGCTCCTCAGCTTTGAGCCCGAAGAGCTGGTCATCCTCCTCATAGCTCCGGAAGAGGAGTCCAATAATCTCAAAATCGACATTCAGCGTCAAATCATTTCCATCGATACGGAGATTGGCCCGGCTGTCGAGATAGCCGTCCTCGATCGAAGCCTGCGTCACCTGCGCGTAGTAGGGCTGAAAATAAGGCAGATGGATGCCTTTTGCCTGCAGGTTCGTGTCTGTGTCCTTGGTCCGCGGGGCCGTCCAACCGGAGATCTTTATCTCAGCCGGGCGCTGGTCCCGCCCCTGGGCAAGCCGGGCGGTCGCGTCATAGGAAGTCTTCGCGGATGAAAGCGGCAGGCGGATATTCCGGATCCGCGCGTTGATCTCATCCAGCACGATGACAAAACCGCCCTCCTGCGCGTCATAATCAATGAACTTGAAATTGCTTTTTTCCAGGATAAATTGGCGGATCTCGAGCGGCAGCCCTGCCCGCTTGGCTTTGCCCCCGGCCTCTTCGCTGACTGCCGCACCTGGTTCCTTTTTCGATACGGCATCTGTCAGGGAATGGGTCAGCTTCCCGTCAAATTTCCGGATGGTCACCTCAGCGCTCGCCACCTCGAACCTATCGACGACGAGCGTCCTCTGCAGAAGGCTGAGCCAGGATACCTCCAGCGTGATCCGGTCGGCATAAAAGGAGGTCTCCCCCTCAAAACGGCCTTTTTCCTTTAATTCAAATCCCGCCAGTTCAAAGGAGCCGGGGAACCGGTACTCCACCGAACGGATGAGGGCCTTTTTGTTGAGAGCCTTCTCGATCGAATGGACAAGAAACCCCGGAGCTCTTTGGGTGCAAACATTGACCAAAAAGACCGTCAGAGCGGCTAAAACCGCCAGAATGATAAGGATTTTTTTCATCTCATCGCTGCCTCAAAATGTGTCCCCGGGGTGATTCGAACACCCGGCCCACAGATTAGAAATCTGTTGCTCTATCCAACTGAGCTACGGGGACAAACCTTCCGAAACTTCGGGGTGAGAGGATTTGAACCTCTGACTTCTTGCTCCCAAAGCAAGCGCTCTAGCCAAGCTGAGCTACACCCCGGAAAATACAAAACCCTTCCCTTGTGGACTTTCCATGCCTGCTGGAAAGTCCATTATAGATCAGCGTCTTGGTTTATGGGAAATCGCTTTTTCGGCCGCGAGGACGATGTGTCTGGAGGTGAGGCCGTACTTTTCGAATAGTTCTTCGGGGCCGCCGGATTCGGCGTAGGTGTCATTGAGGCCCACGAATTCGACGGGAACGGGATGACTTTCTGATAGGCACTGCGAAACGATGCTCCCCAGCCCGCCCCAGATGAGATGTTCTTCCGCGACAACGACCGCCCCGGTCTTCTTCGCCTCGGCGACGAGAAGCTCTTTGTCCAGAGGCCGCAGCGTGTGGATGTCGACGACCGACGCTTCAACGCCCTTCGCCTTTAAAGCCTCGGCAGCTTCGAGCGCCTCAAAGACGAGAAGCCCGCAGGCCACGAGCGTGACGTCTTTCCCGTCGCGGATCTTGATGCCTTTGCCGATCTCGAATTTGGTCTTGTCATTGTAAAGGATGGGGGCTTTGGAGCGGCCCGTGCGCACATACACCGGCCCGTGACGGAACGCAGCCTGGTGGATCAGGGCTTTCGCGGAAAATTCATCCGAAGGGACGATCACCGTGAATCCGGCGAGCGTGCCGGCAAGCGCGTAGTCCTCGACCGATTGCTGGGACGCGCC
>CAZBAY010000146.1:0-4076 GCA_964489945.1 uncultured Planctomycetia bacterium | reverse complement strand
GTACGCCGGCATCAGTGCTTCGGTCGCCGTGGCGACCTCGCCTGAGATTTGTCACTTCGTGCAAACCAACCTGGTGGTTACCAAAATTAAAAAACCACTTCACAAGATCGAAGTGGTTTTTTAATTTTGGTAGCGGGGGTTGGATTTGAACCAACGACCTTCGGGTTATGAGCCCGACGAGCTACCAGGCTGCTCTACCCCGCGTCGATATCAATAAGGACAAGGGCGTCATACTACCACGCCGAGAGGGTGATTCAAATACAAAAGGCCTAAGCGGTCTCAGGCGCCGGGCGCAGGATCCGGCGGTATTCACGGTACTCCCGCCAGCTGATGTCCTGGCTCAGTACCGAATAATTCTCGGGCAGCGCCAAAAACTGAATATAAGAAAGGACTTGCGAGCCTGTTTCCGAGTCCGAAGGCGCCGGGGTCACGGGTATTCGTGACGCGGCGGCTTGCGGACGGGGCGCTGAAAAAGGCGCCGGCGCCGTTTCAATGGCCACCTGCTGGCTCACTACCGGTCCCGAAGCGGACGGTGTGGGCACCGGCCGCGTATCCAAATAACGCTTCACCCCGAGCATTCCCGCGAACGCCAAACCCACCAAAATAAGCATACTGGTCTTGTATTGTTTCATTGTCTCACCTCCGCTTTTTCGCCTTCACGCACGACCTTGTAAACGATCTCCCCTTGTTTCGCTTTATTGAATTTTTCCCGGGCCACCTTTTCGAGGTACACCGGGTCATCTTTCAGAAGCCTCAGCTCATTTTCAAGCGCCTGATTTTCCAGCCGGATCTTCCGTATCTCCGCTTCGAGATTCCGGCTCCGCGTCTCAAGCTTCCTCTCATGGAACACCTTCGGCGCGATAAAGACCACAAAGAGCGCCGACACCAGCAAAACCGCCAAAAAGATGCCCGGTCTCTTCATTTTAAACCGTAATGGGCCTTCTTTCCAAGCTCTTCCTCAATGCGGAGGAGCTGGTTGTATTTGGCCATGCGGTCCGTGCGCGAAAGAGAGCCTGTTTTGATCTGTCCGGCCGCCGTGCCGACCGCGAGGTCCGCGATGAACGCGTCCTCGGTCTCGCCTGAGCGGTGGGAGGAAATGACGCCGTACCCGGCTTTCTGCGCCATCTTGATCGCTTCGAGGGTCTCCGTCACGGTCCCGATCTGGTTCACCTTGATCAGGATCGCGTTCGTCGCTTTCATCGCGATACCCTTTTTCAAGCGCTCGGTGTTCGTCACGAAGAAATCATCCCCGACGATCTGCGCTTTTCCGCCGAGCGCGCGGGTGAGCTTCACGTAGCCGTCCCAGTCGTTCTGGTCCAAACCGTCTTCGATCGAATAGATCGGGTATTTCTTGATCCACTCCGCGTAGATCTGGGTCATCTCATCCGCGGAAAAAAGTTTGCCCGGATTGGACTTCCAGAATTTGTAACCCTTGCGGCCGCCCTCGTCAAAAAGCTCTGAAGACGCGCAGTCGAGCGCGATGCGAATGTCGGACCCCGCCTTGTAGCCCGCGGCCGCGATCGCTTGCATGATAACTTCGAGCGCCTCTTCATTGCCGAGATTGGGCGCGAAACCGCCCTCATCCCCGACCGCCGTCACGTGCCCCTGCTTTTTCAAGATGCCTTTAAGCGCATGGAAAATTTCGGTGATCCAACGAAGTCCTTCCGAATACGTCTTCGCTCCGGAGGGGGCGATCATGAATTCCTGGAAGTCGATCTTGTTGTCCGCGTGCTTGCCGCCGTTGATGATATTGGCCATCGGCACCGGAAGCGTGAAATTTTTATTCTGATGGAGATCGCCGATATGCTTAAAAAGCGACACGCCCCGCGAGACTGCCGCGGCGCGGCACGATGCCATCGAAGCCGCGAGGATCCCGTTAGCGCCCAGGCGGCCCTTGTTCGGCGTTCCGTCGAGCTTGATCATCAGCGCGTCCACCGCGTTCTGGTCGGACGCATCCTTTCCTTTTAAAGCTTTCGCGATCTCGGTGTTGGTATTTTTGACGGCCTTCAAAACGCCCTTGCCCAAGTAACGGCTTTTGTCGCCATCCCGGAGCTCCACCGCCTCATACTCCCCCGTCGAAGCGCCGCTCGGCACCGCCGCCCGGCCGAACGAGCCGTCGGACAAAAGACAATCCGCCTCGACGGTCGGGTTTCCCCTGGAATCTAAAATCTCTCGCGCTTTGATCTCTTTGATGACCGCTTTAGCCATTTCTTCTCCTTTGGCCCATGACTTTTTTGATCGCCGCCGGATAAAGCCTATGTTCCACGCGGTGAATTTTCATTTCCAATGTTTTAAAAGTATCGTTCTTTGAAACTTTGACCTTTTCCTGCAGGATCGCGGGCCCCGAATCCACTTGCGGCGTCACATAATGCACCGTCACGCCCGTTTCCTTCACGCCGGCTTCGAAAGCGTCGCGGAGCGCGTGAGCGCCCTTGAACGCCGGCAAAAGCGCCGGGTGGATGTTCAGGATCCGCTTGGGGAACGCGCGGATGAGGGTAGGTGTCAGGATGCGCATGAACCCGGCGAGGATCACGAGGTCCACGCCCTCGTTCTTGAGAATACGGACGATGACCCTTTCGTAGTCTTCGCGCGATCTGAAAAGTTTTGGATTGATCAGGACAACCGGGATCCCGTGGCGGTGGGCCCGCTTCAGGGAATACGCCTTGGGATTGTCGCAGACCATCAGCGCGATTTCCGCGGCGAGTTTTTTACGACGGATCGCGTCAAGGATGGCCTGAAAATTGGACCCGAAACCCGAGCAGAAAACCGCGAGCTTAGCCGGCGAGCGCTTGATCAATCTTTTTCTGCAGATCGCCCTTCGATAGCGCCCCGATAAAACGGCTGATCTCACGCCCCTCCCGGAACAGGATCATCGTCGGGATGTTCATGATGCCGAACTTCGTGGGCACGTCCTGATTGTCGTCGACATTGAGCTTCGCGACCTTGAGCCGTCCGGCGTACTGCGGCGCGATCTCATCGAGGATCGGCCCCATGAGCCGGCACGGTCCGCACCACTCCGCCCAGAAATCCACAAGGACTGGAACGCTGGATTTCGCGACGTCGGTGTCGAAGCTTAAGTCGGTTACTTTTGTGACTCCCTCTCCCATCTTCGCTCCCGCTCCCTCTTCATTCTTCATTTTATTTTAAGCTGGAGACCGGGATCGAACCGGTGACCTGCTGATTACGAATCAGCTGCTCTACCAGCTGAGCTACTCCAGCAAAACCTGGTTTACTTGGCGGTCGTTCTTTTAGCCCAGCGGCCCGAATAATCGTTTAAATTGTTCACCAAGTCTTTGGAAGACGCCGCGATCTCCCCCTTGCCGCCCTGGAGAATGTCCCGGGACGTGACAGACTTTCCATAATAAAGCGCGTTGGAATTATTGTCTTCCGTTAAAACCGCGCCGTCCAGCGCGACGCCGCCAAAAAGCCCTCGGCTGCGCGAATAGGACAGAACGCCCGCGCGAAGCGTCGCGTCGGTCGCCGCTTGGGTGTTCCTCCCGACGGGACCCGCGGCCACCGCCGCGTCCGCGCCCAACGTGAAGTTGCTCGAAAGAAGCCCCTCGAGGCCCCGGTCATTCATCACGACGAGGATCATATCCGTCGCCGAGCCGCCGATCTGAAATCCGAAACTGCCGCCGCCTATCGTGGAGAACGCCACGGGGCCCCATTGTCCCGTCTTTTCGTCGCGCGCGAGCACGACGCCCTTGCCGAATTTAGCGCCGAAAATGAAAGCGCCTTTGACGACCGAAGGATAGATCGCGATCGCTTTGCATTTCGCTAAAAGCTCTTCCGGAATGCTGAGGTCCGGCGCCATCATGATCTCCCGCATCACCGTATTGGCTTCGCGGACACGGCTGTCGAGCTCAGTGCTCTGCGCGTAACCGGCCGAAGGCACAAGGAGCATCGAGAGCATTCCCGTCAATGAAACAAAACTGATCAGCTTTTTTTTCATGAAGTGCTTCCTCCGGTTGATAATGAAACGCGTGGGGAGTCCCCAAAACAGGGCGTTATTCTAGCACAAAAAAGCGGTTTGTTCAGTTTTTTGCCGTCGCGATGAGGCGGTCGAGCTCTGATTT
>CAZBAY010000145.1:0-6545 GCA_964489945.1 uncultured Planctomycetia bacterium | reverse complement strand
CTTCCTCGAGGGGGCGCTTGGATTCCTCGGCCAGGGCTTCGAGCTTTTTCTGAAGCGCCATTTCGTCCACTTCAACGCCTTCCGCGTCCGCGACCTTCTGTAAAATAAAATAAAGCTTCACCTGGTCGCGGGCCTTCGCGTCCGCTTCGGCGCTGATCTTGTCCTTCTCGGCATCCCAGGCAGCGTGCGCCCCGCCCGAACGCTCAAAGCGCCGGTGAGCCTGCTCGAGGAGCCTCTCCTTCTGCTTGTCGATCAGGGACTGCGGGATCACGAACGACGTCATCGCCAGGAGCTTCGTGAACAGTTCCTCCCGCATTTTATCGAAAGACTCGGCGTGCTTGTGGCTGGCCATGTCTTTGCGCACCGCTTCCCTCAATTCGTCGATGGTCTCCTTGCCGAAAATCTTCGCGAAGGCGTCGTCAAGCGCCGGCTGGCGCTTTTCTTTGATACCGCGTATCCACACCTTATACAGAGGTTTGCGGCCGACGATGCCCTGTTTTTTTTCCTCTTCGGAGGGGTCGATGGAAACTTCCCTCACCTCATCGACCTGCGCCCCGAGAACTTTGTCGTAAAAATCGTCCGTCTGGCTTGGCTCCGCGTAGAGGAGGACGCCCTTGCGGCCCGGCGCGTACTGCCCGCCCTGCCAGATATCGATGTCGGAGACGATGAAATCGCCCCGCTGTATGGCCCGCGGCTCCAGGATCGGCACGAGCTCCGACTTGGCGTCCAAGAGGGATGAAAGGCCTTTTTCAACGTCCGCCGCGTGGACCTCAACGGGGATCTTTTTGATCTTGATACCCTTGTAATTCCTCAGCGAAAATTCTGGCTCCTGATCGAACTCGGCGGCGAACGTGAGCTTCTTGCCCCGCTCCCATTGGATCTCCGAGATCGTCGGTAGAGAGACCGGCGACGCTTTCTGCGTCACGACGCTCTGGTGATACGCCTCCGGGACAAGGGATTTTAAAACTTCCTCCTGGATCTCCTTCGCGTAACGCTTCTCGATGAGATCCCCGGGGGCTTTCCCTTCCCGGAAACCGGGCAGGTGCGCCGCCTTCTGGAAGTCCCGCAACACATGCTGGAACCGCTCCTCGATGAGCTTGGGCTCCACTTCGATTTGAAGCCTCACCTTGCAATCCTTAAGCTTCTTCAGACTTGATTTCACTGGTAACGCCTGGCCTTGTGGTCCTTTATCTTTTCGTGTTTTTTGCTGAACTGGAGCTGAAGATTCCCGATGCTTTTGTCGAACGCCGCGTACATGTCGGTACTCTGCTCTTTGGAGGTGACCCGAAGACCTTTCGCGAGCGCGGTGATCTCCGCGATATGGTGGAATTTCTGCACATCCAGAATGATGTGGACCGACTCCAATTTGAGCCGAAACTTGTCCAGCTTTTGGATCTTCTCCTGAATGTATTCCTTGAGAGGTTCCGTGACGTGAAAGTGCCGCCCGCTGATGTCGATTTCCATTTCTGCTCCTTGTGTGAGAAAAAGGTTATCCTACCACACCCGCCTTACATCGTAAACTTTTCGCCGAGATAGATCTTGCGCGCGTCGCGGTTCGTCAGAAGCTCGTCCTTGGTTCCCGAAATGAGGATCTTTCCCTCCGACATGATATACGCGCGGTCCGTGATCGCGAGGGTCTCGCGGACGTTGTGGTCCGTCAGGAGTATCCCCAAGCCCTTCTGCTTAAGCTCCCGGATCAGGTTCTGGCAGTCGGAGACCGCGATCGGATCTATCCCCGAGAACGGCTCATCCAGAAGAATGCAAAGGGGGTGCGTCACGAGCGCCCGGGTGATCTCCAGGCGCCTGCGCTCTCCGCCCGAGAGGGTCATCGCCTTCGATTTCCGGAGGTGGCTGATCCCCAGTTCACGCAGCAGTTCCTCGAGGCGCTTCAGGCGCTCCTCACGCGGCAGGTCGAGCGTTTCCAAAATGGCCAGAATATTCTCCTCGACGGTCAGCTTCCGGAAAATGGACGGCTCCTGCGAAAGGTAGCCTATCCCCAGCTGGGCGCGCTCATGCATCGGGTAGCGGCTCACATCCCTATGGTCGAACAGGATCCTTCCGCTGTCAGGCTTCACGACGCCGGTCACCATGTAAAACGTGGTGGTTTTCCCCGCGCCGTTGGGGCCTAGAAGCCCCACGATCTCGCCGGGCTCAATGTGGATGTCGACACCGTTGACGACGGTCCGGCCGTTGTAGGATTTCTTGAGCGACTCAGTTGCTAAGAGGTGCATCGAGAAGCTTCTGGCTTTCTTTGTGCAACGTGATGTGAGGGCTGCCCTCCAAACGCAGGGACCCGGTCGCGAGCGTATAAATGGCCTTGCGGGAACGCGTCGTATCGGTCCCCCGGATGATCCTGACGTCCCCGATCGCGATGATCTGCCGAACCTTCTTCGCTTCGGGATCGAAGAGAACGTCCATCCGTTTGGCGGTGAGCGCGCCCCGCTCATCGGTGACCTTCACGTTCCGGTAAAAGATCATCTTGTTCTTTTCATAAAAAATTTTGAGCGGGCCGTCGCAGGTCAGGCGCGTCGTGTTGTTCATCACCATCTCGATCTCGCGGTTGAGCTGGATGAACTTTTCGTTCAGCCGTCCGATGGCACCCATCCCTTTCACCTTCGCGTTCTCATGGTCCACATGGACCGCGGCGTCCGTCACGAGCTTGCCGCTCTCCTGAGACCACTTCACGTGGTCGGTGCGGACCGTTGTGCCGTTGCCGATCTTCAGCGTCACGTTCTCATCAAGATATACGGTCTGGCCGATGTCGATCTTGGCCACGTCGCCCTCCAGATTCCAGAACTTGCCGCCCTTCTCGTCATAGCCGGTCAGGCTGAACTTCTGGAGTTTCTGATCGGCGCTCGAGCGGATGAGGTCCTCGCGGCTGACTCGCACCTTGGCCGCCGCTTCGGTCTTTTTGCGCTGCAACGGCCAGAAAACCACCGCGGCCAAAAGGGCCATGAGGCCGATGAAGAGGAATACCGAAAAATTGTGGCGACGGAGGCTCATATTATCTGAAATACTTCTCCGTGACCTCTTTCCATTTATTCTGATGCTTCAGCAGCATATCGGTGACTTCCCGCACCGCGCCGCGGCCTCCGCCTTTGGCGGTGAGATAATGCGCCCGGGCCTTCACATCCTCCACCGCGTTCTTCACGGCGACCGCGAGACCCACCCGCGTGAAAACGGGAAGGTCCACGAGGTCGTCCGCCACATAGCAGACTTCTTCGTGATTCAATTTGAATTTCTTTAAAAGCTTTTCGTAAACTTTCAGTTTATCGTCCACGTTCTGATAAAGCTTCGTGATCCTGATCTCTTTGGCGCGCCGGTGATTGATCGGCGATTTCTTGGCCGTGATGACGACCGTCTTGAAACCCGCTTGCGACAGTAGCGCCAGCCCGAGGCCGTCCTGCACATCGAAGAATTTTAGCTCATCGCCGTAGTTCCCGTGGACGATGCGGCCATCCGTGAGGACGCCGTCGACATCCACAATGAGAAGCTTGATCTTTAAGGCCTTTTCCTTGATCTCCTCGGCGGTCATCATACGATCCCTGCCTTCAGAAGGTCCTGCACGTCCAGGAGTCCCACCGGACGGTTTTTTTCGTCGACGACCGGCACTTCGTCGATCTTCCGGGTCCGGAGGATCTCGAGCGCTTCCGCGGCAAGCTTGTTGTCGCGGATCGTCGTCGGCGTCTTTGTCATCACGCTGCCGACACGGCTTTCGAGAACGTCTTTGCCTCCCTCCAGATGCCGCCTCAGATCCCCGTCCGTGAATATCCCCTTGAGCCGGCCCCTGGCGTCAACGACGGTCGCCGAACCCGCGCGCGCCTTTGTGATATGGACAAGCACGGCCCGGATCTTCATTGTCTCGGGCACGACGGGATTGGAGCGCCCGCTGCGCATGATGTCGGAAACTTTGAGGAGAAGTTTTTTCCCTAGCTTTCCGCCGGGATGGTAGAACGCGAAATCTTCCGACCGGAATCCCTTTTTCTCAAGGAGGGCCACGGCCAGCGCGTCCCCTACCGCGAGCATCGCCGTCGTGGACGCCGTCGGGGCCAGGTTCATTGGGCAGGCTTCTTTCTTCACGCCCACGTTCAGCACGACATCGCTGTACTTCGCCAGGGGCGAGCGTGGATTGCCGGTGAACGCGATGAGCTTCGCGCCGATCTTTTTAACAAGAGGCAGGAGCTTCACGATCTCTTCGGTCTCGCCGCTGTTGGAGAACGCCAGCACGACGTCCTCCTTCATCACGCAGCCCAGGTCCCCGTGCAACGCCTCAGCCGGGTGCAAGAAAAGCGAGGGCGTGCCGGTGGAGGATAGAGTAGCAGAAATTTTTTGCGCGATGAAACCGGGTTTGCCCATCCCCGTCACGACCACGCGGCCTTTGGAGCGCAAAATGAGGTCGCAGGCCTTTTCGAAGGTGTGATCGATCCGGCCGATGAGCCTTGAAAGGGCGTCGCGTTCGATCTTTAAAACTCTCCTGGCGACGTTAACGGGCATCTCTCACCACGCGGCTGATCTTGAGGAGCCGCTCCAAAAGCTTTTCCAGGTCCTTCAGGGGGACCATGTTGGGGCCGTCGCTCGGGGCACGGTCTGGGTCTTCGTGCACTTCCATAAAAACCCCGTCGGCTCCCGCCGCGACCGCCGCTTGCGCCAGCACCGGCACGAACTCGCGCTCTCCACCGGAGGTCGTTCCCCTTCCGCCGGGCTGCTGGACGGAATGGGTCGCGTCAAAGATCACCGGATAACCGAAGCGCCGCATGATCGGGATCGCGCGAAAATCGCTCACCAGCGTGTTGTAGCCGAAAGACGTGCCGCGGTCGGTTAGCAGGATACGGTGATTGCCGCGCGAGGCGATCTTTTCCACGATATTTTTCATGTCCCAGGGAGCGAGGAACTGTCCCTTCTTGACGTTCACCACTTTCCCGGTATCCGCGGCTGCGATCAAAAGATCCGTTTGGCGGCAGAGGAACGCCGGGATCTGCAGAACGTCGGCGACGCGCGCCACCTTTCCCACTTCTTCCTTGGAATGTACATCGGTCAAGATCGGCAGGCCTGTTTCGTCCTTCACCCGCTGAAGGATCAGAAGCCCTTCGTCGATCCCCAGGCCGCGGAATGTCGCGTGAGAGCTGCGGTTGGCCTTGTCATAGCTCGACTTATAAATGTAAGGGATGCCCAGGCGCTTTGTGATCTTTTGGATCGCCCGCGCGTGCCGGAGCGCACTTTTGAAGTTTTCCACGACGCAGGGGCCGGCGATGAGCAACAGCGGGCTTCCGTTCCCCAGGGCGATCTTCCCCAAACGTACGATATGAAATGGGTTTTTTTTCATTTTTTAATCCACTTTGTGCGCGAGGGACGCTTTCACGAAATCCCTGAATAGCGGATGCGCCTGATCCGGCTTGGAATTAAATTCGGGGTGGAACTGGCAGCCGACGAACCAGGGATGGTCCGCGAGCTCAATGATCTCGACAAGCCTGCCGTTCGGGCTGGTGCCCGAAACGATGAGGCCGCTCGTTTCCATCTTAACCTTGTATTTATTGTTGAACTCGTAACGGTGCCGGTGGCGCTCCTGGATCGTCTCGCGGCCGTACGCCTTGAGCGTCTTTGTATTTTTCTTGATGTGGCAAGCTTGTGAGCCCAGCCGCATCGTGCCCCCCATGTCCTTCACCAGTTTCTGCTCTTCCAAAAGACTGATCACCGGAAAGGGCGTCGCTTTGTTGAACTCCGTCGAATTGGCGCGGTTCATCCCGCAGACGTTCCGGGAGAATTCGATGACCGCGCACTGCATGCCGAGGCAAACCCCGAAATACGGGACCTTGTTTTCGCGGGCGTATTTCACAGCTCGGATCTTCCCCTCGATCCCGCGGTCGCCGAAACCGCCCGGCACGAGCACGCCGTTCACGTCTTTCAGATATTTCTCGGCGCCGTGCGCTGTCACATCCTCCGCGTCGATCTTCCGGATCGTGACTTTCGCGTCATTAGCGATACCGCCGTGCTTGAGCGCCTCGTAAATAGATTTGTAAGCGTCCTGCAGTTCCATGTATTTACCGACGACACCTATCGTGACGCTCTTGGCGGGATTGAGCGCCTTGTCGACGACGTTCGTTTTCCACGCCTTGATCTTCACGTCGCCGTCGTCACAGTTGAGCTTCAAAAGCTTCACGATGAGCTCATCCAGGCCTTCGTCCTTGAGCGCGAGCGGCACTTCATAGATGTCCTGTACGTCGAGCGCCTGGATCACCTGCTCGGGTATCAGATTGCAGAAAAGCGCGATCTTCTCCTTAACGTCTTTTGAAAGCTTCTTTTCGGTGCGGCAGATGAGGATGTCCGGTTGAATGCCGATCTCGCGCATCTTTCCCACGCTGTGCTGGGTCGGCTTCGTCTTGATCTCGTCGGCGACGCGGATGAACGGAATGAGGGTCAAATGGATATTGATCGCGTTGTCACGGCCGACGTCCTGCCGGAATTGGCGGATCGCCTCGAGGAACGGAAGGCTTTCGATGTCGCCAACCGTGCCGCCGATCTCGCAGATCACGACGTCGACTGACTTG
>CAZBAY010000144.1:0-2528 GCA_964489945.1 uncultured Planctomycetia bacterium | reverse complement strand
GAGGACGGTCTCCGCCGGATGTACGTTGACCAGGAGGATGTTTTCTATTACATCACGCTTCACAACGAGAATTATCCGATGGCGGCAATGCCGGGCGAGGACGCGCGTGAGGGTATTTTGAGGGGGCTTTATAAATTTAAGAAGGGGCCTGAAGGCAAAAAACAAAAGGCGCAGATCTTCGGAAGCGGCGCGATCCTGCGGGAAGCGCTGAGGGCTCAGGAAATCTTGGCAAAGTATGACGTTTCAGCGGATATCTGGAGCGCGACGAATTACAAACGTCTACGGTCCGAAGCGCTTGCCGCGCAGCGTTGGAACATCCTTCATCCCGAGGCGGCGCCGAAAAAGTCTTATTTGGAGAACGTTCTCGGAAATGAAAAAGGTGTTTTCGTGGCGGTGTCCGACAACATGAAGATCGTGTCGGACCAGATCGCGCCGTGGGTGCCGGGCGGCCTCACGACGCTGGGGACCGACGGGTTCGGGCGCAGTGACACGAGGCCCGCACTCAGACGTTTTTTTGAAGTGGATGCCGAGAGCACGGTGATCGCGACGCTTTACGCGCTGTCCCAGAAGGGCCTCGTCGGCAAAGAGGTCGTCTCGAAGGCGATCAAAGATTTGAAGGTCGACCCGGAAAAGATCTTTCCGGTGTGCGTATAAAGGAAGCCTAGCATGGACGTACGGGTCCCACAATTAGGGGAAGGCGCGGATTCAGGGTCGGTCGTTTCGATCTTCGTCAAGGAAGGCGACAAGATCAAAAAGGACCAGACCATCATTGAACTCGAGAACGAGAAGGCGGTCGCGCCTATCCCGTCTCCTTCCGCGGGGACTGTCACGAAGGTCCACGTAAAGACCGGCGACAAAATTTCAGTGGGACAGCTTGTTATTTCGCTCACAGTAGAAGGGGCGCCCGCTGAGGCGCCGCGGCAGGCGGCGCCTCCTCCGCAGGCTGCGCCGGCAAAAGACGCTTCGCGGCCCGCGGACGCCGCCGCGTACCATTATGAGTCCAAGTCCGGATTCCCGCCCCCGGCCTCGCCGACGATACGCAAGATGGCAGAGGATCTTGGCATTGACCTGACGAAAGTGAGGGGGAGCGAGGCGGGCGGCAGAATTGTGCTCGCCGACCTCAGGGCCTATGTCCAAAGCCTTCATGGACCGGGAGCGGCTGCTCCCGCGGCGGCGAACCTGCTCGCCGTGGCGAGACGGGCGCCGGAGAGCATCGATTTTTCGAAGTGGGGAGCGGTCGAAGCGAAGCCCTTGACCTCGCTCCGTCAGAAGATCGCCGAAAAAATGACGGAATCCTGGACGACGATCCCGCATGTGACGCAGTTTGACGACGCGGATATCACGGCGCTCACGGCTTTGCGCAAAAAATACGCGCCGGCGTACGAGAAAAAAGGAGCCAGTCTCACGCTCACTTCTTTTATTTTGAAAGCCGTTGTCGCGGCGCTCAAGAAATTCCCCGTCGTGAACTCAAGTCTCGATGAGGCCGCCAAACAGCTTGTCGTGAAGAAGTACTATCATATCGGCGTCGCGGTGGACACGGAGCAGGGCCTCATCGTGCCGGTCCTGCGCGATGTGGACAAGAAAAACCTTTTTGCCATTTCAAAAGAATTGGGTGAGCTCGCGGAAAAAACCAGACAACGCAAAGTTTCCCTCGATGAATTAAAAGGCGGGACGTTCACCGTCTCAAATCTCGGCGGCATCGGCGGCACGCATTTTACGCCGATCATAAATAAACCCGAAGTGGCGATCCTCGGCGTGGGGCGCGGCGCGGGGAAGCTCCCGCTGGCGCTCTCTTATGATCACCGCGTGATCGACGGCGCCGACGGAGCCCGATTCATCCGCGCGATCGTCGAGGCGCTCGAAAATTTCAAAGAGGAAGAGGTTAAAATTTAAAATGTCCCCAACGAAACCTATTCATACGGAACTCGTAGTTTTGGGAGCGGGCCCCGGCGGGTACGCGGCGGCCTTCTACGCGGCGGACATGGGCAAAAAGGTCATCCTCGTCGAGATGGACAAACGTCTTGGCGGCGTGTGCCTGAACCGCGGGTGTATCCCCTCTAAAGCGCTTCTCCACGCGACGAAGCTTATCTCGGAAGCGAAGGAATCCTCTGCCAGAGGCATTGATTTCGGTGCCCCCAAGATCAACATCGAAAAAATACGCGCCTGGAAAGAGTCCATTCTCGACAAGCTGAGCCAGGGCATCAGCGGCATCGGCACGAAGCGCGGCGTGGAGATCCTCCACGGAAGGGGCTATTTCGAGGATTCGGAGACGCTCCGCGTCGAAACCAAAGAAGGCCAGAAATTTATCAAGTACGACAAGGCGATCATCGCCGTCGGCTCCACTCCGGCGCTGCCCGCCGCGTTCGATCTAGGAAATCCCCGCGTGATGACCTCGACGGAAGCGCTTGAGCTCGAGGATATTCCCGAGAACCTTCTCGTGGTCGGCGGCGGCTATATCGGCATGGAGCTCGGCACGGTTTACGCCACACTCGGGAGCAAGGTGGTGCTCGTCGAGGCGCTGCCGTCTA
>CAZBAY010000143.1:0-1549 GCA_964489945.1 uncultured Planctomycetia bacterium | reverse complement strand
GAGCGGCGCGGAAGCGCGCGGCTTTGCGGATCTGTTCGACGCGCCGGGGGTCGATCTTCTTTTGCTCCGCTTCGAAGTCCTTCCGCGCGGCCTTTATCTTTTGTTCATCGCCGGAGGCCTCGGCATCCTGATAGGTTTTATATTTTTTCGCAAGCGCCTTTTTTGCTTCCGCGCCCTGATATTTTTTCTGAGCCTGCTCGACGCCCGGCTGATCTCCTGCTGAATGTGCGTCCCTTGCTTCGTCTTTCGCCTCCTTTTGCAGTCTGTCGCGCTCCGAGGTGTCTTGAAAGAGCCGTTGTTCCACGGAAGGATCGAGCGCGCGGGCTTTTTGGATGGTCTCCTCCAGCGCCTTCAGGTTTTCCTGCACAAATACTTTGTCAACGACTTTGCCCTCTTTCGTGTGGGAATTGATCTCCTCCCACGTGTTTGACGCTTCCTGTTCGAGAACGTAGGCCAGCGCCCGGCGGTAGGGGCTGGAGCCTTTCTCCAGGGCGGCGGCATGCAGGGCTTCGAGGCGCCCTTTGGCGAAGTTCAGGATCGCGGCTTCGCGTTCTTTGTCCAATTTTGGATCACCGGGCTTTTGCGGTTTCAGGCTGTCCACGACTCCGCGTATCCCCGCAACGAGCCTCGACGGATCGCCTTTGGCCTGCGCGATGGCCGCTTCTATTTCATCACTTTTTTCGATCGTCTTCCCCAAACTCGTGCCTTTCTTCGTCAGCTCGTGAGAAACCTCCGTAAATTTGTCCCATTCCCCTTTCCATAAATGGTCCAAAGCCTGCGTCGTTTGTTCGTTCAGCTTCTTGATGTCCCGCTGGGACATCGTCCGGTCCACCACCGCGCCCGTCATCAACTGGCCCAACGCGACAAAAATTCCCGTCATGAGCATCGGAGGATTCGCCGCAGCCGCCACGAATTCCGCGAGCGCTCCGATCGGCACGCCCTTGTCGGCGATCCTTTTGGCGGCGATCATTTGAAGCCTTTTCAGCACCTGCCCGGCGAGCCCCACGAAGCGGTCCAGCGTGATCTTGTCGTGTTTCACCATTTCATACGCTTCGTTATAGAGCCCGGCTGCCAGGGCCGGGTCTCCGCCCGTCCTGAGGATTTCCTGGGCCTCGCGTAGCTTCAGCTCCGCCTTGGCGTAACGCCGCGAGACGTTCGACGCTTCGTCATAAATGATCGTGGGCCCTTCCGCCTGCCGCCCGGCCACGTCACGGTGAATATTGATCGCTTCGCGCACCACGTCTTCGATGTCCGCCGGCGACAGGACGCGGAACTCCGCCATGTTCTGTAATTCTTCCCGCACCTCCTGCGCGAGCTTCGCCTCTGAGAAACGGGACTTCATGGGGTCCCCCGCGATGCTTCTCAGGTAAATATTTGACGCGTAGTTCGTGACGGTCTCCTGGCGGTTGGCGCCGATGAGATTCAGGTTCGCGAGAGGCTCGTAGATCTCCTTCGTCACGCGCGAAACATAATCCGGGTCGCCTCGTTTGGGAACGTTGGCAACCGAGAGGATCTGCCGCCGCCGCATTTCGCTTTCCTCCCAGAGTCC
>CAZBAY010000142.1:0-12275 GCA_964489945.1 uncultured Planctomycetia bacterium | reverse complement strand
GCCGTCACGACCACTTCGGGCATCGTCGTAGCCGCTCTTGGCTCCTCCGCCCGCGCGAGGCCCGCCGAAAAGACCAGTAAGAACCCAAAAACCCAAAACCGTTTCATGGTGAAACTCCTTTTACTCAATATTGAGAATCATTCTCAATTGAGAGATTATCTCATAGGTGGGGAGACTGTCAAGCGGATTTCGCGGACCTTCCCGCCGATAAAAGCGACAACCAGGATACGGCCCGCCCCCGAAAGAAGAAAAAGCACGAGATAAGGATAACCAAAAAGCGGCGGCAGATGCCCGATAAGGGCCCCGCCCAAGACCGCCCCGAGAAGGCTCGTGACGCTGTTCATGACGTTGAAGTAGGAAATGCAGCGGATCCGCTTTTCGGGGCTCACCGCCTCCATGATGAAATTGAGGACCAGCAGGTTGAACCCTCCCCAGCAGGCGCCCGCGAAAAGCTGCACGAAAAAAAGATACGCCACATGGTGCGAAAACATCCAAAAAACCGGGATGACCGCTATCCCCCACGCCGCGACCTTGAGGGTTTTGAGGTTTCCCCCTGAGTCCCCGTACCGGCCCCAAACACCCTGGAAGAAAAACGCCGAGACCGAGGCCGCCGTCACAACAATCATATAGGACGCGTAGCTCATCTCCAGGTCATTCAGCAAAAACACCGGCAAAAGCGCCGCGGAAAGGTTCACTGTGAGGCTGAACAAAGAGACGTAAAGGACGAATTTTGCGAAATTGCTCGTCCGGATCTGCCTGATGAAATCCCAAAAACTGAAATAAACATCATGCGAGGTGTGGCGAAAGGGCTCTGTCATCCGCGTGAGGCACCCCCACGCGTAAAACCGGCACAGCATCGCGAACCCGAAGATAACGGTGAACCCACGGATATCCCCTTTTCCGAAATGATGAAGCACAAGTCCCGCCAGGATCGAGACAGACACCATGAAGATCCCCTGAAGGCGGTTCCGCCAGCCGAAGTACTGCCCCCTTTTTTTCACCGGAATATAATCCGACATGAGGCTCTGCCACGCGGGCACGGAAAAAGCCCCGAAGGAAGCGAAAACAACGACGGCCAGAAGGAGCGCCCAGGGCGCGAACGCGCTGTCGGGGAAAAAATACGGGATGAGGATGATGGGCAGCCACGCCAGCGCGTGGAAGAACACCATGACATTGATGAGCTTCGTCCGGGAGCCGATCGTCTGCGTGACTTTCGCGGATTGAACCTGGAGCAGCGTGGCCAGCAGCATCGGCAGCGCCGCCAGGAACGCGATCTGAGAGGACGTCGCCCCCAGCGCGATACCGTACGGGATGAGATAGCTGTCGCTCACCCCCATCATCATCGCCGTGAAAAGACCGTCGAGGATGGAAAAATGGAGGCTCTTCCGGATCGAGCCTTTTTGGAATTTCATGCCTTACAGCAGAGCTTTTTCGACGTCGGCGACGAGTTTGCGGGTGAACGCGTGATAGCGGCCGAGAATTCTCCCGTCGGAACTCACGAGATAGGTCGTAGGGATCCCCACGATCCCGTACTGCCGGGCCACTTCCATGTCCTCGTCCAAAACCACCGGATAATTGATCCCCATTTTTTTCGCAAAGCGCGAAACCTTGGCTTTGGGCTCCCCCACATCGACACCCAGTATGGTCAGCCCGCTTTCGCCGTATTTTTCCTGCAATTTAATGAGATCGGGGATCTCTTCCTCGCAGGGCGGGCACCATGTCGCCCAGAAATTGACGAGCACCGCCTTGTTTTTGGCAAGCAGCGCCTCGGAGCTCACCTCCTGGCCGGCCAGGTCTTTCAGCGTGAACGCCGGGACGACGCCGGTCGCCGAAACGGATCTCGCGTCCTGGGCCGAACAGCCACTGGTCAGAAAAAAAGCTCCCAGAATGAACGCCGAGCACAGACTGGACAAAGATCTCATGCCAACAGGCCTCCCATTCTAATGTAGTAATACACCGCCGCGAGGATCAAAGCGGCACCGAATATTTTTTCGACCGCCGCGAGCCATTTGCCCGACCGCGGCATGGACGCCAAAAGGCCCGTGAAAGTCCCCAAAAGGATCAAAAGAAATCCCACCCCATACCCGAACACGAAAAGAAGCGAAGCGCCATAGAAAATGTTTTGCTGGGTGCCCACGTAGAGGAGGACGGCCGCAAGAACCGGCGCCGTGCACGGACCGACAATGAGGCCCGCGATAAGCCCCACCGTAAAAACCCCGAACAAGCCCCCTTTTCGCGGCACGGTTGTCTGCGCGGCAAAGGAAAATTGCGGGATCCTGATCACTCCCAGCATCGCCAACGCCAGCACGAGGCAAACGCTGCCGACAATAAAATAGGAAACGGGGCTTGAGCCGATCGTGCCGAAGAGCCTGCCGGTAAGCGACGCGAACGCCCCCAAAATGGCGTAGGTGACCGCCATGCCCAGCACATAAAGGAGGGACAGAAAAAATCCCTTCCAGCGAGATCCCGCGGATCGGGCCCCGATGACGCCCAGCGTCAACGGGATCACCGGGTAGACACAGGGCGTGAAGCTCACCAAAACCCCCGCCGCAAACACCGCCGCGAATGCCAGCGCCGGGCTCGTCTGGATGATCTGCTCAATATTGGCGAACCAGCTTTCCATTAAAGCTTCACAGACCTTAATTGACCGCAGGCGGCCTGGATGTCCTGTCCTTTCGAAAAGCGCACGGTCGTCCTTACGCCGGCCTCCTGAAGGATCTGCTGAAAGCGGACGATCTCTTTATACGTCGGCGCCGAGTGCGGAAACTCCTCGATCGGATTATAGGGAATGAGATTCACCTTGCACAGCATCCCTTTTAAAAGCTTCGCCAGCTCCTTCGCCTCCTGCTCCGACGCGTTCACGCCCTTGATCATGATGTATTCGAACGTGATCACGCGCTTCGTCTTTTTCACGTATTTTTTGCAGGCCTCGATCAGCGCTTTCACCGGGTAGGCCCGGTTCACCGGCATGACGGCGCCGCGCACGGCGTCGGTAGGCCCGTGGAGCGAGACGGAAAGCTCGATCTGGAGACCTTCCTCGCTAAGCGCCTCTATTTTCGGGACAATACCGCAGGTCGAGACCGTGATCTTCCGCGCGCCGATGCCGAGCGCGCCTTTGGAATTCAGCGTCCGCACGGTCCGCAGAAGCTCGTGGTAATTATCGAACGGCTCGCCGATGCCCATGAAGACGATATTTGTGATCTTTTTATTGGGAGAAAGGTCGCGCGCCATCAGGACCTGGGAAACGATCTCGCCCATCTTAAGGTTCCGGAGAAATCCGGCCTGGCCGCTTGCGCAAAACGCGCAGTGGAACTTGCAGCCCACCTGGGAAGATACGCAGACCGTTTCGCGGGTCCCCATCGGCATGTAAACCGTCTCAACAAGGTCCTTGTCGCTGAGTTTCAAAAGAAGTTTGACGCTTTTATCCTCGTGGGAATGCTCCGTTTCCGCGATCTCCGGCATGTCGATCGAGAAAGCGTCTTTCAACTTTTTCCTCAACTCAACGGATAGATTCGTCATCCGGTCAAGGTCATAAACACCCTTTTCATAGATCCAGCCGAGCACCTGATCGGCGCGGTAAGGCTCGATGCCGAGCTCCTCAAACTTTTTTTTGAGCTCTTCAGGCGTCAGGTCAAGCAGATTAGTCAAAACGTTGTTCTTCATTTTCTTTTTAATAAATGCGCCGTGTCGTTGATACATTTGAGACGGACGCGTGCTTCGGTCACGTCCACCATCGTAATGCTCGTGTTGTCGATCTGGAGATTGAGCAGCAAATTGTCAAAATCAGCCTTGAGCCACTTGGCCAAAAGCGCCGTGATGACGCCGCCATGCGTCATAATGAGAATGGTCTTGCCGCGATTGGCGCGCGCGATCTTCTCCACGCGCTCCGTCACGCGCTTGCGGAAACGGGGAGCGCCCTCACCGTTGGGGATCTTCATCGCGGAAGGCTTTTTGAGCCATTTCTGATAGCCCTTATTAAAAAGGAGGTCCACTTCCTCCGGCGTCCGCCCTTCCCAATCCCCGAGGTGGATCTCCCTCAAAAGCGGGTCTTTGATGACGGGGATGCGGGCCTTTGACGCGCGCACGATCTCGAGCGTCGTCGCGTAGGCTCGGCCCAAATTGCTGGAAAAGATCTTGTCGATCTTGATCTTCCGGAGCTGGCGAGCGAGCCGCTGGGCCTGATCCTGGCCGCGGAACGTAAGGCCTGAATCATGGTGGCCCTGGATGCGGTTCTCGACGTTGAGCGCCGATTCCGCGTGGCGCACGACCAGAAGATGGGTCATTAGCCTAAATATTTCCGATAGTCGGAAGCGAGCTCAACGTAACGGCGCGCCCAGGGGTCATGCCACGCGGTTTCCTTGGCGCTCAGTCTTCGCACAACTTTTCCCGGCACACCGAGCACAAGCGACCGTTCGGGGATCCTCGCGTTTTCCAGCACAACGGCTCCAGCGCCGATCAGGCTGTAGGCCCCGATACGCGCGCCGCTTAGGATCCTCGCGCCGATGCCGATCAAAACCCCCTCCTCGACGACGCAGGCATGGGCCGTGGCCTGATGGCCCATCGTGATCTTATTTTTTAAAATGCAGGGTTTCTTCCGGTCCACGTGCACGACACAGCCGTCCTGGATATTCGTCCCCTCCCCGATGCGGATCGGAGCGATATCCCCGCGGATGACGGCCGTAAACCACACATTCGCCCCTTTGGCGAGCGTGACGTCTCCGATGACGTGCGCGCCGGGAGCGATGAAAACGGAAGGATGGAGCCTGGGAGTTTTTCCCCTAAAAGGCAAAATCATGGAGCCATTCTACCTGTTTAGGCGTGGCCTTTCAAGGGAGGCGGTTCGACTTCCTCGATCTCGCCGACGATCTCTTCGATGAGGTCTTCAAGCGTCACGAGGCCCAACGTACGCTTGGTCTGTGTGTCCTGGACAATGCCGATCTGGATCTTGCGTCTCTGGAACTCCTTCAAAAGCTCCGCGACCTTCATATGCGGCGGCACGAAGAACGGCGCGCTCATCAGATCGCTTAAGTGGATCAGAGAACTGTTCTTGAAAAGATAAAGAAGGTCCCGCACATAAATGACGCCGACAATGTTCGCTTGCGTGTCCTTGTGGACGGGAATGCGGTTGTGCCCCTCTTCCATCAGCACGCGTTCGAGTTCCTCGATGTCCATGTCGATGGGGACCGAGACCATTTTCTCCAGCGGCGTCATGACGTCCCGCACTTCGGTATCGTCAAAACGAAAAATACGCTCGATCATCTTTTTCTCATTTTCGCCGTAAAATCCCTCTTCTTTCCCGATCGAGATCATCATCTTGATCTCCTCCTCGGTGGCCAACGGCGACCGGTGATAAGGGTTCCCTCCGAGAAGCTTGATGAAGCCGTTGCTTATAGCCGTGAGAAGCGTCGCGGCCGGACTGAAGATGAACATGAAAAAGGAAACCAGGTGCCGGACCAAAAAGGCGGTGCCTTCCGGGTGGCTTACCGCGAGCGTTTTCGGCACGAGATCCCCGAAAATGATCAGAACGATCGAGGTGACGAAAGTGGCGATGACGAGCCCTTTTCCGGTGCCGAAAAGCTGGGTGAAAATGATCGTCGCGATGGCGGCAATGGCGGTGTTGACGACGTTGTTCCCCACGAGCACCGTCGCGATGAAGCGGTCCAGACGGGAAACGAAGCCGTAAACGCGCTGCGCGCCCCTTTTCTTATTTTCCAGCATGTGGCGGAGGCGGACCTTATTCAGAGAAATGAGCGCTGCCTCCGACGCCGAGAAGAACGCCGAGAAGAGGAACAGAACCCCCAAAATGAGGAGAAGTGTGAACAGACTTGGCATGAGGGAACATAATATACCCCAAAACTTAAAACTAATCAATGCTTGATAAAAATGATTAAAAGATTTGGTTCCACTGCCATAGGGTGGGTCAATAACATTGACAAGGACTCAAGGGCTTACTAAAATAATGCGCCTATATGCTTCAGACGGTCCTTTTTTACCTTATTTCCGCCGGTGTCGTTATTTCAAGCCTCGGTGTCATTACCTCGCGCTCAGCGGTTTACAGCGTGCTGTGGCTCGTGTCGGCGATGTGCATGGTGGCTGGCCTTTTCGTCCTGCTGAAGGCTTTTCTCGTCGCTACGATCCTGGTTTTGGTCTACGCGGGCGCCATCCTCGTCCTTTTTCTCTTTGTCGTCATGCTCATCGACTTCAAGAAGGTTCCCACCGAGTGGCCCGGCCTTAAACTTTCCCCGGTCCTCGCGGTCGCGCTGGGGGTGATCCTCTTTATTCAGACCTTCGGTGTGATCCGGACCGTGCAAACGGTCAAAAATCCAGGAGTGGCCGGCACGACGGAGGCTGTCGGGAGACTCCTTTTCACGAATTATGTGCTTCCTTTTGAACTCACCGCGTTCCTCCTTTTGGCGGCCGTCGTGAGTGTCGTCGTTTTGGCCAAAAAGGACTCCCTATGACGATCGGGCTCCATCACTATTTGATCGTATCGGCGCTGATGTTCTCGATAGGCCTCGTCGGCATGCTGACGCGCCGAAACATCCTAATGATCCTCCTGTCCATCGAACTTATTTTAAATTCCGCCAACCTCTCGTTCGTCAGTTTCTCGTCGTATCTGGGAGATCTATCCGGCCAGGTCGTTGTATTTTTCACGATGATCGTCGCAGCGGCCGAAGTGACGGTCGGGCTGGCCATTGTCGTTCTTCTTTTCCGCAAAAAAGCCACGACAAGCACCGAGGAGCTTAAGACACTCAAATGGTAGAACAGCTCCTCGAAAAGTTGCCGCCGGCCCCCTGGATCATTCTCTTTTCTCCGCTTGTCGCGACAGTCGCCATTTTGCTCTTCGCGATGCGGCGCCCAAAGCTCGCGGCCAACCTTTCCCTGGCTGGTATTCTAATTTCGCTCGCGCTCAGCATTTTCATGTTCCTCTTTCATATCAATAACCACTTCCTTCCCGCGGAAGACAGCGTTTCCTGGATCCACGTCGCGGGGCTAACGGTTGATTTTGGTTATTACATCGACCGTCTGACGCTTCTCATGCTCCTCATCGTTACCGGCGTCGGAAGCTGTATTTTCTTTTATTCGATCGGCTACATGCACGGCGACTCAAGCTACCCGCGCTACTTCGCCTCCCTCTCTCTTTTCGCTTTTTCGATGATCGGCATCGTCCTCTCGAACAATTTTCTCCAGCTTTTCGTTTTCTGGGAGCTTGTCGCCGTGAGCTCCTATCTTCTGATCGGCTTCTGGTTCGAGAAACCCTCCGCGGCGGACGCGGGCAACAAGGCATTTATCGTGAATCGCGTCGCGGATTTCGGCATGATACTCGGGATATTTTATGTCTGGATGCTCTCGGGCCTCGGCGGCGCCGAGAGGACTTTTGTCTTCTCAAAGCTTTCACGTTTCATCCCGGAAGCGCTGGCCAGCGGCCTTCTTTCCAAAGAAGCGGCGGTGATCGCGGCGCTTCTCGTCTTCTGCGGCGTCGTCGGAAAATCGGCGCAGTTTCCCTTATATATATGGCTGCCGGACGCGATGGAAGGCCCCACGCCGGTCAGCGCACTGATCCACGCGGCGACGATGGTCGCGGCGGGCGTTTATCTCATGGCGCGGTCTTTTTTCCTCATCGCGGGCGTCCCGGAGGCTTTGACCGTTATCGCTTATATCGGGGCTACCACAGCGGCGCTAGCGGCGATCTTGGCGGTCGTGCAAAACGATATCAAAAAGATCCTGGCCTACTCGACGATCAGCCAGCTCGGTTACATGGTGCTGGCCCTCGGCCTCGGAAGCTCTGACGCCGCGATGTATCACCTGACAACGCACGCCTTTTTCAAGGCGCTCCTCTTCTTGGCGGCCGGAGCGATGATCCACCACCTTCACACGCAGGATATTTGGGACATGGGCGGATTGCTAAAGCGCATGCCTGTTACCTCCACCACTTTTTTGATCGGGACCCTGGCGCTTTGCGGGATCTTTCCTTTCTCCGGATTTTTCAGTAAAGACGAGATCCTGACTCTCGCGTATCACCACCATTTCCCTCTCTACATCGTGGCGCTCCTCACAGCGGGTTTGACCGCTTTCTACATGAGCCGCGCGTCCTGGGTCGCCATACTGGGTCCGCAGAAAGCCAAAAAGCACACGCACGGCCATGAAGAACCCGGGCACGGCGCGCACGGCGCCGCTTCCGAAGCGCCTTTCGTCATGAAAGCGCCCCTCGTGATCCTCGCGGTCTTTTCAGCCGCCGCCGGTTTTATCGGAATCCCGCAATTTCTGGCCGGAGATCATGCTCATGCCGCGCCTATGAATCTCATTGTGGCCGGGACCTCGACGATCGTGGCCCTTGTCGGAATTCTCGCGGGAACCGTCCTATATGCCAACCTTCGCTCGAAAGAGGACCCCATCGTGCGTATCTTGGGCAAAACTTATCAGTTCGTCGTCCAAAAATACTACCTGGACGATTTTTTTTACCGGCTCGCGGATGTTTTTCAAAAAAAACTGGCGAAGATCCTCTTCTGGTTCGACTGGAACGTCGTCATCCAGCGCGGCGTGAACGGTACGGCGAGCCTTACAGCGCGGCTGGGATCACTGCTCCGCAGATCACAGACCGGACACGTCCAAACCTACGCGATGGTCTTCGGTTTCGGTATCGTCGCGATCCTCTTCCTGGTAATGAGGGCTTAATACGATGCCGACGCTTGGCCCTATTTCCTGGATGCTGCTATCGCCGGTCATCGGCGCCTGCCTCCTTTTTTTCATCCCCAAGGACAAGACGGAGCTTTTGAAAAAGATCGCGGTCGCTTCGGCCGGTGTTTCGCTTTGTTTTATCCTTTCAGCAGCGTTCCAGTACGACCGGGTCGCCGGCGGCTACCAATTCGTCGATAAAATAGACTGGGTCCCCTCGGTCGGCATCGCCTATCACGTCGGCGTGGACGGCATAAGTCTTGTGCTTCTTGCGATGACGGCGATCCTGGCGCTCACCGGTACGATCGTCTCCTGCGCCGTCAAAGAACGACTGAAAGAATATTTGATCTTTTACCTTTTTCTCATTTCCGGCTGCATGGGGGTCCTATGCTCGCTCAACATCTTTTTCATTTACTTCTTTTATGAGATGGCCGTCATCCCGGTCTATCCCCTGATCGGCGTGTGGGGATCGGGAAATAAAGAGTACGCCACGATGAAGCTGACGCTTTACCTCACGTCGGGTGCAGTACTGGCCCTTCTGGCGCTTTTGGCGCTTTATTTCGTTACTGGTCTCAACACCTTCGATCTGACCGTCATTGAAAAAGCGGTGGCACTAAAACCTCTTCCGCTTGAATTCCAGCGATGGGCATTCCCCCTCATTCTCGTGGGCTTCGGCGTCATCGTGACGCTCTGGCCCTTCCACACCTGGTCGCCGATGGGTTACGCCGCGGCGCCGACGTCCGTCAGCATGCTGCACGCGGGAGTTTTAAAAAAACTCGGCGCTTACGCGATCATCCGGCTTGGCATCGGGCTCATGCCTGAAGGCGCGGCCATGTGGATGCCGTATGTGGCGTGGATCGCCGTCATCAACATCGTTTACTGCGGCTTGGTGGCCTTCACGCAAAAAGACCTGAAATTCATCCTCGGTTATTCAAGCTGCAGCCACATGGGCTATATTCTCCTCGGTCTTTCGTGCCTCAACCCCATCGCGTTGAACGGGACGGTCTTCTTCATGTTCGCTCACGGCATTATGGCAGCCCTCGGTTTCGCGCTCGTGGGCTTCATCTATGACCAGACGCACACGCGCACCCTCGACGACTGGGGCGGATTCGGCAAAAAAGTCCCGCTCGCGGCCACTCTTTTCGGCATGACGGCAATGGCTTCCGCGGGACTGCCGGGATTCGCGAATTTCATCGGCGAGATGATGATCCTCTTGGGGGCGTGGGATAAATACCGGTGGCAGGCTGTCTTCGCGGTGGCGGGACTTGTCATTACGGCTGGTTACATGCTGAAAATGTTCCGCGGCGCGATGCAGGGGCCGCTCAATACGAAGCATTCCGCGCACCTTGAGGACGTCAAGGGCTTCGCGCGCGCGCCGTACCTTCTTCTTATCACGATCCTCCTGACGGTCGGCTTTTTTCCGTCCATTCTTTTGCCGACGATCGCTTCGGCCACAAAACCCATCATTTCGCGGATCGATGCGGCCACCCTGGCCAGAAGCCTGGGTCCCGATAGCGCTTACCGGCGCCCTTCACCGCGTCTAAAGAGCTCCCGCCATGACGCCTGACATCCACTGGCCTTTATTCAAAACGGAGATCGGCCTTGTGCTCCTTTCACTCGGCGCGCTTATACTTGATATTTTCCTGAAGTCCGACGCCAAAAGAGGCACGACGCTCGCCAACCTCGCGATGATCGGCGTGTCGCTCATTTTTGTGAACCTCCTGTTCCAATGGAATATCTTTGGATCGAGTTTTAAAGGCACTTTCGTACAGGACGGGGTGTCCACTTGCTTCAAACTGCTTTTTCTTTTGGCGGGATTTTTCGCGCTTTTCATGGCGAGGGAATATCAAAAGCATTTGAAACGAGGCCACGGGGAATTCGTGCTTCTCATTCTCTTCAGCCTCACCGGTATGGCGTTCCTCGCCTCCGCGAACGACTTCCTTCTGCTTTTCGTGGCGCTCGAGACGCTCACGATCTCGCTCTACGTCATGACGGCCTACTTAAGGGACAACGAGGCTTCGATCGAAGCCGGCGTGAAATACCTTATTCTCGGGGCCCTTTCCACCGCGGTCTTTCTTTTCGGTTTAAGTTTCATTTACGGAACGACGGGCAGTACCGCCTACCCGCAGATCCAGGCGAAGCTCGCCTCGCTTCCCTCGACACCGCCCGCTTTTATTTTCGGGATGATCCTCGTCATCGCTTCGCTCGGGTTCAAGATCGCCGCGGTCCCCTTTCAGCTCTGGGCGCCCGACATTTACCAGGGAGCGCCGACCCCGGTCACAGCGTATCTGGCGATCGGCTCAAAGGCCGCCGGTTTCGCGGCGCTCGTGCGGCTCATGCTCACGGTCTTCGCGCCCGCTCAGCAGAATTTTGTACTTCTCTTAAGCATTCTTTCGGCGCTCACCATCATTTACGGCAATCTGGGCGCGATCCCACAGACCAATATCAAGCGCCTTTTGGGTTATTCGAGCATCGGCCACGCGGGGTATCTCTTGATAGGCCTAGCGGCCTTCGCGCATTCGGGAAAAGAAGCGCTTCTCTTTTATCTTTTGAGCTACCTCGTCAGCACAGGCGGGGCATTCCTCGTGATCGTGGCGCTTTCAAACCATTTGAAGACCGATGAGATCTCGGAGCTGGCGGGGCTTTCCCAAAAGTCGCCCATCCTCGCGGCGGGCATGCTCATTTCTCTCTTTTCGCTGGCGGGAGTGCCGCCCTTAGCGGGATTCTTCGCGAAATTCTACGTTCTCTGGGCAGGTGTCAAATCGGGGCTTCTGTGGCTGGCACTCATCGGCCTTATCAACGTCATCACGTCGATGTATTACTACCTTAAGATCGTGAAAGTGATGTACATCGACAAACCGGCCGACGCCATTCCGGTGCATGTGTCGGCGGACCAGAAAATTTTCCAATACGCCTGCATGTTCAGCATTATCCTTCTGGGGGTCTATCAGGGGCCCTTCGTAAAGCTCGCGGAACTGGCGTTCCTCTCCCTGCCTTAGCGGTTGATCAATTCGACAGTGCGGGTCGGGAACGGAATAATGATCCCTTCCCTGCGATAGCGCTCGTGAAGCATTTTGACGAATTCGTGCTTCACCGCGTACTGATCAATGAATTCCTTCGCTTTCAATACGATGGTAAAATTGACGCTTGATTCCCCGAAGGTGTGGAAACGCACGTCGGGGCTGAAATCGGGAACGCCGCCGCTCACTTTTTTCATCACCTCCAGCGCGACCTCGCGCGTCACCTTCTCCACGCGGCCGAGATCACTGCCGTAATGCACGCCCACCTCGACCGTTGTCACGATCTCCTTGGCCGGTAGGTGATAATTCGTGATCACGCTCCCCATGAGTTTCGAATTGGGGATGATGACGACGTTGTTGGGCAGCGTCCGGATCCGGGTGCTCCGCCAGCCGACATCGAACACATAGCCCTCTTCGCCCGACTCGATGCGGATGAAATCCCCCACCCGGACGGGCTTGTCGATCGCCACGTAAAGGCCGGCGAAAAAATTGGATAGCGTGTCCTGAAGCGCCAGCGCGACCGCGAGCGACCCGATACCGAGGGACGCCAGGATCGGGGTGATGGAAATGCCCAGGGTG
>CAZBAY010000141.1:0-17391 GCA_964489945.1 uncultured Planctomycetia bacterium | reverse complement strand
AGGTCAAAGAGCTTCCAAAACGGCGTTACGCGGTCATTGTGGACGAGGCGCACAGTTCCCAGGGCGGAGAATCTGCCAAGAAAATGAAAGCGGTTTTGGGAACTACCGATAAGGAAGGATCCGTGCCGGGAGATCAGGCCGGGAGTGGAGAAGCGGAACCCGAGGATGACACAGAAGACGAAATCCGCAAGTCCATGGAAGCAAGAGGACCGCAAAAAAACCTGAGCTTCTTCGCGTTTACGGCTACTCC
The DNA here is from genome assembly GCA_964489945.1 of uncultured Planctomycetia bacterium. Lineage (GTDB taxonomy): Bacteria > Omnitrophota > Gorgyraeia > 2-02-FULL-51-18 > 2-02-FULL-51-18 > CAZBAY01. Next base: position 17,141 of record CAZBAY010000141.1, on the reverse strand, counting down.
CAAGGCAAAGACTCTCGAGGTATTCGGGCAGAAAGGTTCCGATGGTAAACCGTATCCCTTTCACCTTTACTCCATGCGGCAGGCCATCGAAGAAGGTTTTATATTGGACGTCTTGGAAAACTATACGACCTACAGGACTTCTTTTCAGCTAACCAAAAAAATCGAAGATGATCCGAACGTGAACAAGAAAAAGGCCGCGATTGCCATCATGCGGTTTATGACGCTTCACCCCCACAATCTTGCCCAAAAAACGGAAGTCATGGTCGAGCACTTTAAACAAGTCACGATGAAAAAAATCGGTGGTAAGGCCAAGGCCATGGTTGTGACCGCCTCGCGTGAACATGTCGTGCGCTACAAACACGAATTTGACCGCTATTTGAAAGAGAAAGGCTACCGAGACATCAAAGCCCTCGTTGCCTTCTCAGGATCTGTGCTCTTGGACGGCATTCCTCCGGAATATACGGAACCCGGCATGAACGGTTTTGGCGAGAAAGAACTTCCGGAGAAATTCAGCACGGCCGAATATCAAATTCTTCTTGTGGCCGAAAAATATCAAACGGGATATGACCAACCGTTACTTCACACCATGTACGTGGATAAGCGGCTTGACGGGGTTAAGGCCGTCCAGACGTTAAGTCGTTTGAATCGCACTTGCCCGGGCAAGGAAGATACCTTTGTCCTGGATTTTGTGAACAAGCGCGAGGATATTCTTGAAGCATTCCAACCGTATTATGAGCGAACCGAGCTCACCGAAATTACGGATCCCAATAAGCTTTATGATCTGAAAGCCAAACTTGATTCATTTCAGATCATGCAGCTGTCTGACATAGAGGCGTTTTGCGCAGTATTTTTTAAGAACAAAGAGCTTCACAATAAAACAGAACACGCGCAGCTAAACGCTTTTATTGATGTGGCTGTCGAGCGATTTGACGCGATTGAGAAAGAAGAGCATCAAGATGACTTTGCGGACACACTTGGGGTTTTTGTCCGGCTGTATGCGTTCCTCGCCCAGATCATGCCATTTCAGGACATCGAGCTTGAAAAGTATTACGCCTACTGCCGTTTATTGCTTAAGAAACTTCCCGGCAGACGGCGCGGCGGTCGGTATCATCTGGGAGATGAGGTTGCGCTTGAATACTATCGTCTCCAAAAGATAGCAGAAGGAAAAATCTCGCTTCAAAAAGATTCAGGGGTTGGCATAAATCCGGTCAGCGAAGCCGGAACCAGAAAAGCAAAAGACGAGCTGGCCCGACTTTCTGAAATCATTCGTCTTCTGAATGACCGGTTTGGAACGGAGTTCACAGAAGCAGACAAATTGTTCTTTGATCAGATCGAAGAAGAGCTGGTCTCGGATGAAAAGCTCGGGATACAAGCCAAGAGCAACACCATAGACAATTTCAAATTCGGCTTTGAGGATATGTTTATTGCCAAGCTTGTTGAGCGTATGGATCAGAATCAGGATATCTTTAACAAGATCATGGACGACAAAGCGTTTGCGTCTGTGGTGAAGGATTATTTGCTTAAGAAAGTCTACAAGCGGCTCAACGAAGCCGATGGTGGGGGCCACCTATCGCAACACGCCCTAGAGAAATCGGATTTGTTCTTGAGCGACATTATTTCTGGCGAAGATATCAAAGAAGCGGATCGGTTCAAGGATTACTTGCCGGTTTATTCAATGGAAGCTGTGGCTACGGGCTTTGGCAAAGAGGAATATGTCGAAGTTTTAGGATGGAAGCAAGTTAAAGGCAGGCGGCTTGATAAGGATATGTTTATTGCCAAGGTTGTCGGCAAATCTATGGAGCCGACTATTCCGGATGGAAGTTATTGCCTCTTTAGAATTCACAAGGCCGGGTCCCGAAACGGCTTGATCGTATTGGCCGAATCCCATCAGGTCTCCGACCCCGAAACAAGCCAAAGATTCACGATCAAGCGGTATCACAGCGACAAGGCGCATTCATCCGACGGTACCTGGAAACACCAGCAGATCACCCTTTCCCCGGACAACAAAGATTTCAACGACATCGTTCTTGAAAACGTCAACGGCGACGACTTCCGAATTGTTGCAGAGTTTTTGGAGATTCTAGGGTGATAAATAGAGAAGTAAATGCACGCCTATTTTGGGTAACGACATGAACTACGGATTATGATCAATGAACGTTATATCAAAATTAAAAAAATACCGAGTTTTTTGATGGCAAACATTCAAGCAGTTTTTATTCTTCTATATGTCTTATTTTTTCTTTGGGTCCTCTCCCTAACGATACTTAACTATGGTAGTGCAGAAAATTATGAGCTTTTAAAACCAATCGCTGGAGGCATGTTCATTGCTTTGTTTTTTGTTGTTACGTCTTTTTTTTCACCCATCGAAACCAAACAATCTACGACACCAATCGCAGTGTTATCTCGGCAGGATATTGTGTCAAAACAGGAACGTTATACTCCGTTCCCGCATTTATCGATGTACGATGAGCCAGCTTATGGATATGCCGACATCTCGACCTTAGTAGGTTTGTGTCAGACAAAAGGAATAGAAATTAAACCCGTCGAAGGACGCCAATACATAACAGAGTTGATCGAATTGGAGACTGTATTGTGGATCGCTTCTCAGTACCGTCAACATTGGCAGGTTCAGCGCGAATGGTTCAGCGGCTTCTCGGGCGGTGGAGGCAATAGCAGAGTTGCGCCAGATGCTGACAAGAAAATAGAACAAATTAGGATTGCCGATTTACTTAAAGAAAACCTCTATGCTACTAAAGCCAAAGAAATTTATGTTGATCAATACATTTATTTGCCAAAAGGCACGAAAGCGACATACGACCGAGAACGTCATTCAATAGAATTTGACAATGCACAAACGAATTTGAAAATCGAATTCAAAAATGTCGGTGGTAGTGCCCTAGGCGCTGGTGTCGCCGCTGAGAAATTGAAAGCCAATCTTCAGGAAGACGTTTATGGTCGCGTTTGGGCTGGCCATTTCATCGTGAATTTTAAAATCTCCCCAAAAAGGTTTAGACGCTGGTCGCCCTCAACCAAAAAGCAACTTGCTTGGGCAAACGAACTTGTCGCAAATTACGATAAAGCGTTTTCATTTTCAGTTTTAAAGCAGCTTATAAATGAGAAGCTATAGAGATTAGTGGGGGTAAAGGCGGCGCCTATTCCCAATAATAATGCTTTATCATCCCACCCAGGCGTGACTGACACTTGATCTGGCGGCCGGGTCGTCTCTCAGGCTGTTTGTAGTCCAGCGGATCGTTGTTCATCCCGGAATGCGGACGCTTGGTGTTGTAGTGATCGACGTATTCTTTGACAAGGTATTCGAGGTGTTTATCCCCGAACACAAAGAAGTGATCCATACATTCTCGGCGCATCGTGCCGACCCAGCCCTCAGCGTAGGGGTTTAGGTTCGGTGACCGGTAAGGGATCTTTTTGACCTGGGAATTGACGGATCTAAAGAAATCGTCAAACTCTTTTGTAAATTTGGTATCCCCATCGCGGATAAGAAGCTTTTTCGTGTCATCCTGAAATAAAAACGACATGCTTTTTGTCGCTTTCACCACCCATTCTTCATTGGGTTTGTTGGTGATTCCGGCAATATGGACTTTTCGTGTTCGGATATTGATGAAGAATAGGACGTGAAACATCCGCGGTCCCAGCGCCGTCCACACCGTCTTTGTGAAGAAATCACACGCCCAGAGCGTCTCAAAGTGCCTTTTAATGTACGAGTCCCAGCTGTCTTCAGATCTCTTGGGACAGGGATCGATTCCGTGCTCACGCAAGATCGCTTTGACGGTGCCTCGTGACATGGTGCAAAGATTCAGTTTTTTAAGCTCTCCCATGAGCCGTCCGTAACCCCAGTTATTTTCCTTGGCCATGCGGACGATGAGATCAATGATTTCCTGGGCGGTTTTCCTGGGTCTTCCGCGCTTTTGGCCGCTGGTCGCGGCTTTGCCGGTCGCCCAGCGCCGGAACGTCGAATAGCTCACAATCGAGACCAGATGTTTTATCTGGCCTCCAAGAGGAAGGCCGTATTTTACAAGACGGCGCTTCTCGGCTGGGGTGGCGGTGACGCGCTTGGGGAGTTTCCCGCGTAAGATTTCGTTTTCGACTTTGAGGTATTCGATCTGACGCATGAGGTTCCCATGCACCATCTTCCCAAGAAGCGTCAGAAACTCTTGGAAAACGTTGCCGTTAATGGTATAAGAATCGGTGTAGTTCATAGGTATTTCATCCTTTCAAAGGTTAAACGTTCCAAAAGCTTTAACCGCCTATCATACAGCCGGTTAGGGTCAGTTCCCACCATCCAAAAGTCCGGTCTCATCTTTTCTGCACCCCCCTAAAGCTGAATAGGCAAAAAACTCCCTAAAAAGTCGCATCTTAAATCAGGGTGTTTTGGGTCGTTCAGCGGGACGCTGGGGTAAGGGCGGATTCTTCCGTGTAAGGCTCGACCTCGGTTTCCCGAGGGAAATCCACGATTCTGGTGTGGTTCTTGAGGGTTTTCTGGGTTCGGAGCCGGTAAAACCGCCAAAGCAACCCGCAGTCAGACGACTGCCCGGGGAGTGTTTTGGATCAAAAGAGGGCTCGAGGAGTTTTCTTGCAAGAAAAGCGTTTCTGACGCATAATGCAGGGGATGTTGAGTTCTATATAAACAAACAAAGGAGCCAAAAAATGGCGTATCAAGGTGGCGGTGGTGGTGGTGGATTCGGCGGCGGACGTCCGAGAGAAATGTTCAAGGCGATGTGCGCGGAATGCCACAAGGAATGCGAAGTTCCTTTTAAACCCCGCGAAGACCGTCCGGTCTATTGCAAGGACTGCTTCTCCAAGCGTAAAGACAGCGGTCGTTAACGTTTTCCGGCCGGGACAGCCTTCAAACGGCTGTTCCCGGTCGAAGCGTTTTTAGTGAGCTCCACATATGTGGCATGTTTACATTTTGGAGTGCAAAAATGGTTCCTTATACACCGGCGTCACGACGGACGTCCGGAGGAGGTTTGAGGAACACCAGAATAAGTCCGCCCGTTATACCAGCTACAACTCGCCCATACAGATCGTTCACACAGAGGCTTTTCCTTCCAAATCGGACGCTTTTCGCAGGGAAGCAGGCATCAAGCGACTACCGAGAAAAATGAAATTGGCCCTTATTGCGGCAGGTGGGCGTGAATAAAACAGCGCCCCTTGACTTTTTTGGGGCGGTTGTGTATATTTTTTATTGAAAGTGGAACGTGTTTTTGAGACTTACAAAAAGGTGCAAATAGAAACCGCGGGTTTTACTTGGACCGCGGTTGTTTTTTTGTGGGGCCAAAAACATTCAATCACCCAAGTAATAAATAAGTAAAGGAACACGCAATGGCTAGAGGTACGATTAAGTGGTTTAGCGATCAGAAGGGCTATGGATTCATCACACCGGAAGGCGGCAAAAAGGACGTGTTCGTCCATTTCTCCGCGATCCAGGGCGATGGTTTCAAGTCCCTAGCTGAAGGTCAGCTTGTGGACTTCGAAGTTCAGAATGGTCCCAAGGGTGAGCAGGCCACGAACGTCAGGAAAGTTTCCTAACGTCCGCTAGACTCAAAGTTAAGCCCCCATTTCCCAATAGGAAATGGGGGCTTTTTCTTTTCACGCGGGCGGTGATACACTAGCCAAATGAAACTGACGCGGCTGAATCAGCTTGAGGATAACGGCAGGGTGGTGAAAGGCCGGTGGGAGATCGGCCCGGGCCATGAGGTCCAGTACCGGGCTGAAGGCAAAGACGAGGAAATTAAATTGAAAGCCCCGCTCCTAGCGGCGGAGCCCAACGCGCTTGTCATCGCGTTCACGGAAAAGCAGTCCGACCAGAAGTCCGTCACGCGCGCGGCCAAGCTCACCGGCACCTGGCATCTCAACGCGAAAAACCGGGTCATTTTTGAGGTTGAAAGGCAAAGAGGCCGTCCGGATGTGCTTGCCTTCAAAGGCGCCTGGCGCGCGGGCCGGTCGAACGAATTCATTTATTCCTACGAAGAAATTTCCCTCAAGACAAAAAAGAAGATAAAGCGGGAGTTCGTGTTCGCGGGCTTCTGGGAACTTTCGGAACGGAACCGGCTCACGTATCGCTTGGCTGCCGATCCCGATTCGGCGTTCCGTATCCGGGGCGCCTTCCAAACTCGGAGCATTCTCGCGAAGGCAGGGGAGATCCGTTATCAGGCAGGCGTGGAGGTCAACGGCCGGCATAAGATCCAAACGATCGTTCTTTTCGGAAAGTGGAAACTCTCAAGGGACCTCGAGCTTTTATTTGAAAGTGAATATGCCGGCGGCCGGAAGCGCACGATCGTTTTCGGCGGGGAATTCGCACTGGGGGCATCTAGCCGTGTGACGGCGCGTCTGAAGGGCGAAGAGGGCAAACCTCTTGGTGTGGAACTCGTTCTCACAAGGGAATTTTTAAAGAAAGACGGCCTGGCCTTTTTAAGGCTCATGCGTTCTCTTGGGGAATCCCGGGCCGAAGCGGGCGTGCGTTTTAAGTGGTAAAGCTTGACAACTGAACGTTCGTTCAGTATATTCTTATCCGGGAGGTTTCCATGCCGGATAGGATCGATCTTTCGGGGGCGTTAGCGAAGCTCCGCTCTTTTTGCCGCGAAGAGCGGCGTCCTCCCAGTTTTCGTGAGATCGCCCGGCTTTTCAATTATCGTTCAAAGAACGCCGCGTTCGAGCTCGTCCAAAAGCTTGTGCAAAAAAATCTCCTCAGAAAAGACAGAACAGGAAAGATCCTCTTTGACTCTCTGACCGGCGTGAAGCTTCTGGGTTCGATCCAGGCCGGCTGGCCAAGTCCCGCTGAAGAGGAGCTTGTCGACACGCTGAGCCTCGACGAGTATCTCGTCCGGCATCCCGAACAGACATTCCTTGTCAAAGTTACCGGGGATTCGATGATCGACGCGGGGATCCAGGAAGGGGACCTTGTGCTGGTGGAGCGTGGCCGGGCCCCGGCGCACCGGGACATCGTCGTGGCGCAGGTGGACAATGAGTGGACGATGAAGTATTACGAAAAAAACGGGAAAGACGTGCGGCTGGTCGCCGCGAACAAAAAATATCCTCCGATCACACCGCGGGAGGAACTTAAAATAGGAGGGGTCATCATTGCCGTGGTCCGCAAATACAAATAAGGCGTTTCTTCACATCGACTGCGACGCGTTCTTCACGAGCGTCGAGCAGGCATTGAACCCGGAGCTCCGCGGCAAGCCTGTCGTGACGGGTAAGGAGCGCGGCATCGTCTCCTGCGCGAGCTATGAAGCGAAGGCTTTGGGCGTCCGGCGCCCGATGGCGCTTCATGAGGCCCGAAAAATATGCCCGTCGCTCATTTGCCTGCCGAGCGACTATGAGACGTACAGCCTCTACTCCAAACGGTTTTACGGGATCCTCCGGCGCTTCACGCCGGACGTGGAGGAGTATTCCATTGATGAGGCCTTCGCCGAGCTTTCTGGACTTCGACGCCTGCATCACGGCTCTTACGAGGAGATCGCGTTGCGAATGAAGGAGACGGTTGAGCGGGAGCTCGGGATCACCGTTTCCGTGGGCTTGGCCCCCACAAAATCTCTCGCCAAGATCTGTTCCAAGGAAAAAAAACCCGCGGGGTTTACGCCCGTCACGGCATACGATCTGCCTCAATTTTTAAAGAATATGCCCACCGATCGGGTCTGTGGTTTCGGGCCTAACAGCGTCGCGCTTTTGGAAAAGCAGGGGATACGTACGGTTTTCCAATTCATCAACCTGCCGCTTGTCGTCGCGAAAAAGCTTTTCGGGAAGATCGGCGTCGAGCTCTGGCATGAGCTGAAGGGGGAGACAGTCTACCCTATTATAAAGGAAGCCCGGCAGGCCCAGGCGTCCCTCAGCAAGACCAAAACTTTTACGCCCCCTTCGGGCAACAAGGATTTTGTATGGGCCCAGCTTTTGAGGAACCTCGAATCGGCGTTCATTAAGCTCAGGCGCCACGGCCTCCGCGCGGCGGGCCTGAGCGTCTATCTCACCGACAGCGAATTCCAAAGCCGTGGGCTTTACGCGGAGCTCTCCCGCCCGACAGGTTCGACGCTCGACGCCGCGGCGATGGCGTCGAAGCTTTTCGAGACGATCTTTGACCGCAGGCTCAAATATCGGAGGACCGGTTTGCTGTTGACCGACCTTGAGCTTGACCGAGAGATGCAGTACGACCTCTTTGAGGACCCCTGCCGGATCAAGGCGCTGAGGGAGATTTCAAGGGTCGTGGACGAAGTGAATTCCCTTTATGGCAAACACGCCTTGCATTTGGCCGCGACGGACTCTTTGAGCCAATATGGCCAGCATTTGGGGGAGCGGGGGGACGTGGCATCCCGCAAAACATGCCTTTTGAAGGGCGAAACCAGGCGGCAGCGCCTGCGGATTCCTCTCTGGAACGTAAAGGTTTGATTTGGTAAGATAGACCCCCTGAGAGGGATCTATGCAGCAAACCCAGCCATCAGCCCAAAGGCCTCCTGACATGAAATCTGAGCCCCCGGACATCCGTGAATACGGCGCGTCCAAAGACGGCGTCCGCCAGGCGTCGGACAAGCGCCTTTTCATGCAGCTTTTGGTCTACACAGGATGCCGCGACGCGAAGGTGCTTGTAAAGCCTCTTGAGGCGTCGGGCCTTGAGACAGTGCTCTATCTCGACGCCACCGACCCGCGCGGTGTCGGCCTTCTTTTCATGAGCGAAGACCCCGCTTTATTCACGGACAAAGTCAGAGCGCTTTTGACGTCTGAACCTTTTATTTCTCTTACGCCTCGTCCGGAACTCACGATGATCGGCCGCACGTATTCCATCGGCCATGAGCAGGACCTTGAGGACTGGCTTTTGCGCAAGCCCCGCCGGAATGCGTCCAATCCGGAACACCGCTGGGCGGTCTGGTATCCCCTGAGGCGCAAGCCCGAATTCGAGCTTCTTTCGAAGGACGAGCAGAGAGGGGTCTTGATGGAGCATGCCAAGCTCGGCATGGGCTACGGCCAGGCCGATCTTGCCCATGATATCCGCCTCGCCTGCCACGGCCTCGACCAACACGACAATGAGTTCCTTCTCGGGATCGTCTCAAAGGACCTTTACCCTCTTTCGCGCCTTGTCCAGGACATGCGAAAGACCCAGCAAACCTCCAAATACATCCAGTCCCTGGGGCCCTTCTTTGTGGGGAAGGTGCTCTTCGCCAAAACCGCTTAAAAAAAGTTATGGTATAATACGCCAATGAGCCGCAAGCTTATCCTCTTTCTGCTCGTAATGCCCCTCGCTGCGATCCTTCTTTTTAGACTGCCGGACGCGTTTTCCCAGTTTTCCGCGGCTTCCTGCGCGATCGGCGCCAAAAATTTTGATGAAGTCGTGCCCGGATTCTATCGCGGAGGGAAACCCTCTCTTGCCGATCTCGAAAAGCTCCATGAAATAGGCGTCAAAACGATCATTGATTTCACAATGGCCAACCGCCAGGCGGAGCGGGACAAAGCCCGCGCTCTCGGGATGAAGTACGTCAATATTCCGTGGGACACCGATACCTGGATGACCTGGTTTTATGACTACAACAGGGTGTCCAAAAAATTCTTCAGCCTCATCGAGGACCCTTCCAATCTGCCTGTGTACGTGCACTGCTTCAGCGGCCGTGACCGCACCGGCATGATGGTGGCTTTGTACCGCATGCGGACGGAGGGGTGGTCATTCGAGGAAGCGTTCGCCGAAATGAAACGGTACGGCCACGAGGAATCCACCTACCCGAATTTGGCGGAACATTTGAGAAAAGCCGAAAGAGAGCTTAAAGCGCACCCCTTGTTGTTGAAACTCCCGATCCCTCCCGCTGTTGGAACGCGCCTTTTCCAGCATTCTGTCGAAGAACAGCACAATAGTTGAAGTTAGGCCTCTGTTAAAAAATGAACCAGTTTGTCACTACGGTTTCGGGCGTTCCGATCTCCATCCGCCACCGGAAAACAGAACGTGAGCAGGTGATCGTCATCGCCCACGGTTTTTTTCAGAGCAAAGAAACAAAAACCTTCCAAAAACTCGAGGAAGACCTCCTCCATTCCTTCGATACGATCTCAATGGACTTTCGGGGACACGGCAAGTCGAAGGGGTTTTACACGTTTTCGGCGCGGGAGGTCGAGGACCTAAAGGCGGTACTGGATTATGCGCGGGCGCACCATAAGAAAGTGGGAGTTCTGGCATTTTCCTACGGCGCGGCTATCGCGATCCTGGAGGCGGCGGAGTTCAGGAACGTGGACAGCTTGGCATGTGTTTGCGCGCCGATGGCAAGCGAAGAGATCGAATTCCGGTGGTGGACGCCGAGCGCGATCCGGATCGGCCTGCGCGGGATGGAGGCGGGGGCGGGGGCCCGGTTCTGGAACCTTTTTTTGAAAAAGACGCGGCCCATTGACGTCGTCGCGAAGCTTTCTCCCATTCCGGTTTTTTTCGTTCACGGCGCGAAGGACCCCTTGGTGACCGTGCGGCATGCCCGGGCTTTATACGAAAGGGCCCTGGAACCCAAAGAGATCTTTATTTTCGAAAAGGGGACTCACGCCGAGGAGCTCTACCGGCAGTTTCCGCGCGAGTTTGTTTCCCTCACCCGGGACTGGTTTTCCAAAACGCTCTCCTAAAGACCTTTCTTTAAAGTTAAAAAATATTTAATTATTTATGTTTATTTAGGTAATTATATGTTATTATATAAGCGTTCCTGTCTTCCAATTTGGAGGCTCTAAAGCACTTGCGTTACGCGCTGCAGGTCGCGCTTCTATTTGTTGTCTACTTCGTTACGGCCAGGCTCGGGCTCATGATGGATGCCGTGAGCGGATTCGCCACGTTCGTCTGGCCTCCTACCGGAATAGCGCTCGCCGCGCTCTTGATCTATGGGTATCGTCTGTGGCCGGGGGTCGCGTTGGCGGCTTTTTGCGTCAATCTGACGACCGGCGCGCCATGGCTTGTCGCGGCCGGCATGGCGGCGGGGAACACACTGGAAGCCGTCGTCGCTGTCTATTTACTCCAGCGCGCGGGATTTCAGAACTCCCTGAACCGGGTAAAAGACGTATTGGGGATCGTGACGCTCGCGGCATTTTTCAGCACGATGGTGAGCGCTACGATCGGCGTCGCAAGTCTTGCGATGGGCCGCGTGATCCCGCCTTCAGCTGTCCAGCCTGCCTGGTTTGCCTGGTGGATCGGAGATATGCTAGGGAATATTCTAGTGGCCCCGCTTCTTTTAACCTGGCACGAGTGGTCTCACAACAGGAAGATTCCGGTCCGGCGCGCCGAGGCGGCGTTTTTGGCCGTTTTGACGGCGGCTGTGGGTTTTGGTTTGTTCGGCCACTTATTCGGAGCGCCCGAAAAAAATTATCCCCTCTCTTACCTTGTTTTTCTGCCGCTTCTGTGGGCGGCGCTGCGTTTCGGGCAGGTCGGCGCGGTCAGCACGGTTTTTTTGGCGTCGGTTCTGGCGATCTGGGGCACGGCGCGGGGCCTGGGTCCTTTTGCCAGGGAATCGCTCAGCGAAAGCCTGGCTTTTTTACAGATCTTCATAGGGGTTGCCGCGGTGACGACGATGATCCTGGCGTCCGTCGTCGCCGAGCGCAGGCGCGCGGAAAAAGCGCTCGCGCGCCAGGCGGAGGAAGCGCTCCGCACCCAGTCGGCTTTGCTACAACTGGCGAAAACGGAGTACCCCGACCGGGAATCTGCCTTCCGGAATATCACGGAAGTGGATTCCAGAACGATAAGCACGGAGAGGGTGAGCGTCTGGTTTTTTAATGAGGCCCGTTCGGAGATCATTTGCGAGAATCTGTACCGGCTGGGCCCGAACGTTCACGAAAAGGGTTTGAGTCTAAAAGCCACGCAATATCCAAGGTATTTTGAGGCGCTGGAGGAAAGCCGTACGGTCGCGGCTCACGATGCGTGGCTGGATCCCAGGACCAGCGAATTTACGGAGGGATATCTGAAGCCAAGCGGGATCACTTCGATGCTGGATGTTCCTATCCGCCTGCGCGGAAAGGTCATCGGCGTGGTCTGCCATGAGCACGTCGGACCGCCTCGCCGGTGGACGGTGCAGGAGCAGGACTTTGCGGCTTCTATCTCCGAGTCGGTGACGTTTGCCCTGTTGGGAATGGAGCGGAAGCAGGCGGAAGAAGAGCTCAAACGAAGCAACCAGGATCTCGAGCAATTCGCGTATGCCACTTCGCATGACCTGCGGGACCCGCTCCAGAAGATCATTGGTTTCGGGGATCTTTTGAAGACGCACTACGGGGAGGCGTTGGGAGAGAAGGGGAGGGATTATGTCGAACGCATGCAGAACTCGACGCTTCGCATGAATCAACTGATCGAAGACATTTTGACTTTTTCGCGCGTCGCGACGGCCGTGGAGACGTTCGGGCCTGTCCATTTGCAGGAGGTGGCACAGGAAGTGCTGTCCAATCTCGAGGTCAAAATCATTGAAAGCAGGGCGAAAATAAGTGTTGGAAAGCTCCCGTTCGTCCATGCCGACCCGTCGCAGATGCTCCAGCTTTTCCAGAATCTCGTCGGGAATGCCTTGAAGTTCCATAAAAAGGATGAGCCCCCGCGCGTCGTGATTGAAAGCCGCTTGGTGGATGGGGGGTTTGTGGAGATATCGGTACAGGACAACGGCATTGGTTTTGACGAGAAGTTCCTGGACCGGGTCTTTAAGCCCTTTGAACGCCTTCACGGCCGGGGGGAGTACGGGGGGAGCGGGATCGGCCTGGCGATATGCCACAAGATAGTGGAAAGACATCATGGCCGGATCACGGCCAAAAGCGTCCCCGGTGAGTGGTCCATTTTTACCGTCACGTTGCCTTTAGGGCGGCCGGTTTGAACCGGCATTCGAGAAGTGGTACACTTTTAGTGTAAGACTGGGAGTCAGCTTATGAAGAAAAAGATCCTGGTTGTGGACGATGACGTGGAATTTACGCTGATGATCGAGGGGATCCTGAGGGACCACGATTACGACGTCGTCCTCGCTCACAACGGCCTCCTGGCGGTCGAGAGGTCCAATCAGGAAAAAATAGACCTCATTCTCCTCGATATCCGCATGCCGTTCTTCTCAGGATTCTGGTTCTGCGACGCGTTCAAACACCGGCCCCAGACAAAGAGCATCCCGGTCGTCATTATTTCAGCCCTCACCGCCGAAGAGGATGTCCAAAAAGCCTACCAGATGGGCGCCTGCGGTTACCTCAAGAAACCCTTCCAGACCAGCGAACTTCTCGAAGCCATCCAAAAAGCTATTGCCTGATTTCTTACTGGAAATTTATTCGCAGCTGAGCTAGCATATAGCGCATATGCAGAGCTTTTTCCGCCGACTCATGGTCATCGCCGCGTTTTTTGCCGCGCAAGGGATCGCTTTCGCGAGCGAAGCCGATCTCAAGATCCCCGATCTTCACGAAGGCCGGTTCGAATTGCTCGGAGGGCTCACCGGTTTTGAGATCCTCTTCTATGGCGCGCTGGTGATCCTGGGCACGGTAGGCCTGTCGCTCTATCAGTTCGTTAAGATCAAAGCCCTTCCCGCTCACCGCTCGATGCTCGAAGTGGCGGAGACGATCTTCCAGACCTGTAAAACTTACCTTAAGCAGCAGGCGAAATTCCTGGCGATGCTGTTCGGGATCATCGCGTTGTTGATGAGCTATTACTTCGTTGGACTCCAACACGAGTCCCTGGCGACTTTGGGGCTGATCCTCTTTTTCTCAGTCATCGGCATGGCGGGCTCGACCCTCGTTGCTTATTACGGGATCCGCATAAACACCTATGCCAACGCCCGGACGGCCTTTGCCTCGTTGCGCGGCATTCGCTGGGAGGTCGTCAACATTCCGATGCGCGCCGGGATGTCCGTCGGACTTTTCCTGATCTCCGTTGAGCTCGTGATAATGGTCAGCATTCTTCTTTTTGTGCCGCGTGATATCGTCGGCTATTGTTTCCTGGGATTTGCCATCGGAGAATCGCTCGGGGCCAGCGTCCTTCGCATCGCGGGTGGTATCTTCACGAAGATCGCTGATATCGGTTCCGATCTCATGAAGATCGTCTTCCATGTGAAAGAGGACGATCCGCGCAATCCGGGGGTCATCGCCGACTGCGCGGGCGACAACGCCGGCGACTCGGTGGGACCGACCGCCGACGGTTTCGAGACTTATGGCGTCACCGGAGTGGCTCTCATCTCGTTCATAACGCTCGCCGTGAAAGAGCCGACGTTGCAGGCCAAACTGATCGTCTGGATCTTCGCGATGCGTTTTCTCATGGATTTTATGTCGGGCGTTTCGTACTTCATCAACAAGTTCATCTCCGAGCGCAAGTACAAGGGCCTTAAAAAATTCAATTTCGAGGAGCCTTTGACGCGCCTTATCATGATCGCGTCGGCCCTCTGCATTTCGACCTCTTACGGCATGTCGTACCTTCTTGTCGGCGACCTGCCCGACCCGACGCTTTGGTGGAAGCTTGCTTCGATCATCAGCTGCGGCACTCTGGCGGCTTTGCTCATCCCGGAATTCACCAAGGCCTTCACTTCTTCCCACTCTAAGCACGTTCACGAGATCGTGACGGCTTCGCGTGAAGGAGGCTCTTCGCTAACGATCCTATCTGGGCTTGTGGCAGGCTACTTCTCGGCTTTCTGGAAAGGCATACTGATCGCGGGCCTCATGTTCGCGGCCTATCTCATATCTGGGATGGGGGTTCAAAACATCATGCCCTACGCCTCGGTCTTCGCTTTTGGTCTCGTCGCTTACGGTTTCCTCTGTATGGGTCCGGTGAACATCGCGGTGGATTCCTACGGTCCTGTGACGGACAATGCCCAATCGATCTTTGAATTGGCCCAGACCGAGTCGATCCCGGGGATCGAGCAGGAGATAGAGAGGGATTTCGGTTTCCGGCCCGATTTCAAAACGGGCAAGCACTATCTTGAATCCAACGATTCAGCCGGCAATACCTTTAAAGCCACTGCCAAGCCTGTTCTTATCGGGACGGCCGTTGCGGGCGCTACGACGATGATCTTCTCGATCATCCTTCTTTTGCAGGAGCACCTGCGCGCGGGGGCCGTCGCTGCCGCGGCGGGAGCGGCGGTTCCCGAAAATATCGGGGAGATCCTGTTACACGAAAAGCTTTCGCTTACGGCGGCGCCGGTCTTGCTCGGGTTCCTCTGCGGCGGGGCGGTGATCTTTTGGTTCTGCGGAGCTTCGATCCAGGCCGTGACCACCGGGGCCTATTCCGCCGTCGAGTACATCAAGAAAAATTTAAATCTCGAACAAAAAAAAGCCCGGCGGGAGGATTCGATCGCCGTGGTCCAGATCTGCACCGAGTACGCCCAGAAGGGCATGTGGAACATTTTCTTGGGCCTCCTGACGCTGACGCTTGCCTTCGCGCTCTTTGATCCCTATTTCTTCATTGCCTATCTCATTGCCATCGCCGTTTTTGGGCTCTTTCAGGCGATGTACATGGCTAACGCGGGAGGAGCTTGGGACAACGCGAAGAAGCTGGTCGAAGTCGACTTAGGCGAGAAGAACACCCCTCTCCATGCCGCAACGGTCGTTGGCGACACCGTGGGGGATCCCTTCAAGGATACGACCTCCGTCTCGCTCAACCCGATCATTAAATTCTCGACCCTCTTTGGCATGCTGGCCGTCGAGATCGCGATCAAAATGAACCCGGCGATGACGCGCGTCGGGGGGATCCTCTTTTTCCTTGCGGGGTTGTACTTTGTCTGGAGGTCCTTTTACAGGATGCGGATCCCAGCCAAGGTCAAGGGACTCACATGGAAAGAGTTCAAATCTGAAAGGTTGTAACGGATCTCTGCTTAATTAAAAAGTCTCTGGCTTCGCCCCTTTTTGCCAGGCGTAGAGGAGCGTTTCGGTCGTCGTTTCCCAGACGACGTTTCCTTTCCCGTCCAAGCCGATCGCTCCCATTTTTCTTCCGCGGCCGCGGACTTCTCTGAAGGACCTCTGAAAAGCGTTTTCCAGGCTTGAGCCGTCCCGGACGCGGGTCGCGATCTTGATCGCGAGTCCTTCGTCGATAATATCCTCTCCGATCCCCGTGGCCGAGACCGCGCATTTTCCGTCCGCGTAGTTCGCCACCGGCATGCCGCTATCCGAGACACGGCCCGGCGTTTCAAATCCCCGCCCTCCGGTGGACGTGGCGCTCGCGAGATTTCCATGACGATCAAGCGCGCAGGCGCCCACCGTGTCACAGCCTTTTTCCTTCCATTTTTTCCAGTTCAGGATCGCTTCTTTTGTGCGGGGGTCCGCGGGTTTAAGTCCCATTTTTTTTGCGAACTCAAAAGCGCCTGCGCTCGCGAGAACGCGGCTTTCTTCGGAGAGGAGGGCGCGGGCGACGAGAATGGGATTTTTTATCATTTCAATATTAATGACCGCCGCGAAGCGCTCAAGCTTCCCGTCCATAGTGGAGGCGGAAAGGCGAGCCTGGCCGTCCGCCTGAAGGCGGGAGCCGGTGCCGGCGTTGAACTCAGGATCATCTTCGAGAAGACGGATGGCGAGCGTGACCGCCTCAAGCGCGTTCGTTTTTGAGAGTTTTTCGTAGGCGGTGCCAAGGATCGCGGAAAGCTTTTGGCGGACTCTCGCGGTTCTTTTCGGGTCCGTGAAAGCCCTGCCGGCGCCGCCGTGAATGATCAAAACGGGTTTTCGCATCGGTTTAAGTTTACCAGATAGTTTTGACTTGGTATAATCCGATCCTATGGAAACGAACGCCGGAAATCTCGATTGGATCACGCGGCTCAACACATTTGTCCCGCCGTGGCTTTACGCGCCGGTGACCGCTCTGGCGCTTGTCCTCGTATTGTGGCTTGCCAAAAGCCTGGTGATGCGGCGCCTCAAAAAATGGGCTGAACAAACGCCCAACCGGTGGGACGACGTGCTCGTCAAGTCCCTTTCCACGTCCCTTAATTTTCTGATCCTTGCCCTCGGCATCACGTTCCTCATCAATCTCCTCCCGATGCCGGAGAAGGTGGACCGGTTCATGAACGTCGCCCTCCGAGCCTCCATCATCTTTGCGGTCGTCTTTTTTGCCGACCGGATGCTCAAGGGGATGATGAAGGAGATGCCGCTCCGGACTTTATTCAGTCCGGCGTCGCAGGGGATCGTGCAGGGCCTGATCCGCGGCTTTGTCATCGCTCTGGGTGTTCTGATCCTGTTGAACACCCTGGGCATTTCCATCA
>CAZBAY010000140.1:0-18179 GCA_964489945.1 uncultured Planctomycetia bacterium | reverse complement strand
GATCGTCTTCGCGTCACGGATCGTCCCACGATGGATCATCCGCCGGGCCTTCGCGAGAGACACTGTCTCATGCTCGATCCATTCGTCATGATCGAGATTTTTTCTTCCGGGCACGAGGCTTTCAGCCTTATAAAGCGTCATCATTTCATTGCTGATGCCGGGAGCCGGAAAAAAACGGGTGAGAAGCTTCCAGCGCCTGGCGCGAAAACCCGTTTCCTCCTCGATCTCGCGCTTGGCGCAGGCGAGGGTCTTCTCCCCTCTTTCCAGCGTACCCGCCGGGATCTCCCACAGATCGCCCTTGGCTGCGTACCGGAACTGACGCAAGATCAGGATGCGGCTTTTGTCCACAAAGGGCAGGACAACGACCGCGCCAGGATGGTCGACGAGCTCACGCGTGACGACTTTGCCGTGGGCCGCGTCGAGAACGAAGCGGTCTTTGAGCAACTGGAAATTAAATCCCCGGTAAAGCTTGCGGGATTCGATAATGCGGTAAGGAAGTTTTACGGGCACGCGGAAGGCTATTCGATCTCGAGGACCGAGTCCACCCCACCGTAAGGATTAGATTCCAGGTGCTGGTTGACGGGGTCAGTCGCCCACGTCCCGTCGATCACATATTTATAGCGGTAACGGCCCGGGTCAAGAAAAACCCTCTTCTGCCAGACCCCCTCCTCCTTTTGCCACAGAAGGGAGTCGACCGACACCAGCCAGTTGTTAAAATCCCCGACGATGTGCACTTCGCGGGCTCCCCTGGCTTCCAGCATGAAATCTTTCAGACGGCCGGCAGCGATCGCCAGGCGGTTTCCGTTCGATGCCGGTTCGTGCCTCACGGCTGTTTTGCTCAGAAGTTCCTGGCTTAGCAGAAGATAATCCAGCGCCCCTTTTGATTTGGGGTTGTGTTTCACAAGGGGCACGCCTTTGGCCTGGGATTCCTTCACGGCGACGGTCTGGTGAATGGCCGAGTTTAGAACATGTTCCCCGAACGTTTCCTTGATCTGGCCCATCATGTGTTTGGAGAAATTGGTCCGTGTATCGACCATCGTCGGAAGCGCGTACACCTTCGGCGTGTGTTGAAGCTTCACGCGGATCAATTCGATCATGCTGAGAAGCTTGCCCACTCCCATGAGGGAAAATGAGCCCAGCTCAATGGGCACAATGACCGTCTGTGAAGCCCTCAACGCGTTAAAGGTCAGGAACCCCAGGCTCGGCGGACAGTCAATGACGACGTATTCGTAAGGGAATGAAAGGCCGGAAAGCACCTGATGCAGCTTGGAGACGGATTCGTCCTTGTTCGTGAATTCCTGCTCTATCGTGCTGAGCAGAATGTGGGATGGCGCCAGGTCCAGGCAGTCGTCGATCGGCAGAAGAATGTCTTCCAGAAAACCCTTTTTTCTGCCCTCCTGCTCGGTGAGGACGTTGTAGATGGAACTTTCGACCTTATCGCTGCGGATCCCGAGGCCGAACGTGGCGTGCGCCTGTGGGTCCAGATCGATCAGTAGCGTTTTTCTTCCGAGGCTCGCAAGTGACGCTGCGATGTTGATCGCGGAAGTCGTCTTGCCGCATCCGCCCTTTTGGTTGGATAACGCAATGATGTGCATGTTGTCCCCTTAGGCCGGCACGAGCCGGAAATCCTTGATGAAGATCGTATCGCCGGGTGTATTCTGGACGTCCTTCGCGCCAAACTCGATCCTGAGCGCGCTCACGCGCCGGGGATCAAAACCCTTGGCCAGACTCTCAAGCGGAACCTCCGCTCTCTGCCACTCGGCCGTCAGGCCGTAGGGAAACGGAAAAAAAACCCCTTTTTCAAAAGCCAGGACATTCCCCGTGTCTTTGAGCGCGAAGGCGATATTCTCGCCGCCATTCGCTCCCCGGGCTTCAAAGACGATCTTTGAGGTGGAAAGATTCAAAGGCGACTTGAACTGTACATTGGCCCGCGCGAAATTGGCCACTGAGCTGTTGACGAGCGTCAGGCTTTTTCCGTCAGAGGAACTTTTGAGCCGCGCCGCGCCTTCAAAGAGGACTTGCTCGAGCGGGATCGCCATGGATCCCGCGGCCGGAGACGAGGATTCCGCCCCCTTTCGCGAAGCAAAATAAGGCGATTTTTCATCGATGATGTGGATATCCACAAAAATGCGCTTGGTTGTGAAGAGCGCGAAGGCCGTGATGAGGAACGCCACCGAGGTGATGAGCCAAGGCAGCCAAGAAACGGGCGTCCGCTTTTCCACGACCTTGATGACCGTAGGATAATCGGATCTTTTCTTTTTTTCCCCGCCGGAGAAATAGACGTCCGCCAGCTGGTCCTGCGTCAGCTGGTGTTCGGAGGGCTGCCTTTCTGCGGTCTCCTTTGAACTCACCCTGAGGGAATCGATCAGCTTGCTCATCGTCATTCGGTCAGAAGGTTGTTTTCGCGGAGCACGGTCTCCGCCTCGAGGATGGCTTTTTTCAGGTCGTAAAAGTGCGACACGTTGAGAGAAAGGCCCTTGCCAGTCGGGATCTTCTCGGCGGTTTCCTTCGTTGTCGCGTAAACCCGGATGTCCAGCAGATCGTACCCCTTAAACTCCTTGATCTGCACCTGGACCTCTTCAAATTTATTCTTTGGGAAACTCGCGATCAGCTTATTCATAAGAGTTTTAATATGTCCGAGGTAATGGCGGGAAATACGGGAGATTCTGGCGGTGTGCCGAGCGATGACTGACAGGTTCGATCAGGGTCGATGTTCAGTTTTATGCCTCTATATATGGTAGAAGCTGGCTTAGAGTGCCACTACATTCGGTATTATACCAAAAAAGCGGAAGATTGCAACTCAGGTTTGTCGCCCTGCCCTTTTCGGAAATCCTCCAATTTCTTGAGGCGCTGGTCGAGGCGCTTGAAGCTTTTTTCGCTGACCTCCAGATATTTCTCTTTGGTCTTGTCGAGGGATTCCCCCAGGTCCGTGAAGCGTTTTTTGAAATTTTCGTAATCGTCGAGGAAAGCACTGATATGTTTGAGGATCTCGTTGGCCGATTTTTGGAAATGGAAATTGTCGTGCGCCTGCCGGATAATGGAAAGCACCCCGTAAAGCGAATAGGGCGAGGTCAAAAGGATCTTCTGGCTGAGCGCTTCGTCCATGATGCCCGGCTCGAACCGGTGGATGAAGCCAAAGATCTGCTCGTTGGGAATAAAAAGGATGATGTAATCGAGTGTTTGCTCCGCCGCGTTGATGTACTCGCGTTTTTTAAGCTCGCGGATGCGATTTTTCACATCGCGCATAAAGTCCTTGGAAAAACGGTCCTGGTCATCCTTCGTGTCGGCGCCCATCAGCTCCTGGTAGTTGTTCAGGGGGAATTTGACGTCCATGTACACCTTGTGTTGATCGGGCAGAAGGAACGTGTAGTCCGGACGCGTGGAGACCGTCTCCTGGGATTTGTCTCTCAGGTAGTGGATTCCCTCTTCGAGGCCGGCCGCCCGTAGAATGTCTTCCGCCATGCGCTGGCCCCAGATCCCGCGCAGCTGGTTGTTGCCGATCACGGCGCCCAGCTCATGCGTGATCTGCGACAGCCCCTGCGTCGCGACGGCGGTTTGGGCCAGTTTTTCCTCAAGACTGGCGAACTTATGGATCCGGTCCTTTTCAAACGCGCTTACGAGGTTGAGGATCTTCGAGAGCTCCTTCTGCAGGCCGTCCACCTGGAATTCGATCGACTGCTTGCTTTGCTCAAGAACGGCCTTTGAGCGGGTCTGCTCTTGGATGAAGCGCTCGTTGGCGATCTGGATAAAATGGTCGGAATGCGCTTTAAGGCGGGATTCAAGCTCCAGATTCTGCCGACCGAGTGACCGGCGCAGCAGCCAAAAAGCGGCCGCGAGCGTCAATAAAGCCGCGACGACGGCGAGAATGGACTCGATTGTCATGGAGCGCTCTTCTGAACGAATTTCATGCGAAGCTCATAGAGCAGGCCCTGAGCCATCTGCTCTTCTTCCTTCGTGAGGTTGCCTTTTGTTTTTTCGCAGAGCATTTGAATGGTCTCAATGAGGTAGCGCGCGTGCGGGAGATCAACCTTCTTCTCGGCCGAGGATGGATCGGCGATCTCGCCAAGCGTTTGAAGCGTTTGCATTCCTAGCGTGGAGAGAAAAAAAAGAAAATTGGGAGCGGGCGGCGGAACGTCCCCTTGGGGCTCGTCGGCATGCTTTTCGTCCCGGACCGTGTCTTTCCAAGACTCGTCCACGGTCTTTTTGACATTGAAGCCTGGGGTCTTTTCATGGTTTTCGGCCATGAGGGCACACCTCAGAAGCGACGGCGGTTTTTACTCGAGCGGGCCTTGCGGCGTTTGATCTCGCTGGGTTTTTCGTAATGCTTTCTGGCCTTGAGCGTCTTTAAAATGCCTTCGCGCTCGATCTTTTTCTTGAACCGGCGCAACGCTTTCTCAAGAGGCTCGTTCGGCCCTACATCCACTTTCGACATTCAGCTTACTCCCTCTAATTAAATGACTTAGAACCTGATGAAACTGGTTGAATTATAGCCTTATTCGAGAAGAGTGTCAATCTAGATATAAGAAACCGCCGCTCTTTTTTACGATAAGGGGGCCCGGGAGATGGGTTTCGAGCCGGTCTTCGGATGATTGAACCAGGTCCATGATCGAGGAAATGTGGTCATAGTCCAGGCGGTTGAGGTTCCCCCTCTTTGCGAGGATCGCCTGGCACAATACTTCCCTTGAAATGGCGGGATGCAGGCGCTTGAGAAACCTGAGCTTGAGCGAGATCCCGTGCCGCCTAGCCCCCTTTCCGCCGGAGCAAAGCCGGAAAGCCCTGGCCGATTCACCGCTCAAATAATCATGGGCCTCCTCGCATACCGCCTGAAGGCTCGAAAGGGTATGTTTGATCCGGGGATTGAAGCGTTTCGCCATTCTGGGAAGAAGGTCGAGGCGGACGCGGTTTCGCGTGAAAAGCGAGCTCCGGTTCGTCACGTCGACTGAGAAAGGTACCCGCTCTTCTTTGAGCAGGCGGACGAGGTCGCGTTTTTCGCAGGACAAAAGGGGCCGCACGACCTCCCATTTCCCCTGCCTCCGTTTGCGAGGGATCCCGGCGAGCCCCCTCAAGCCCGATCCTCTCAGGATCCGGAGAAGCATCGTTTCGGCCTGGTCATCAAGTGTGTGCGCCGTGACGATCTTCCGGGCCCGCGCCCGTGAGCACACCTCTTCAAAGAACCGGTAGCGCTCGATCCGCCCCGCTTCTTCAAGTGACCGCTTCGAGCGCTTCGCCACAGAGCGGAGCGAGATCCTTTTCACATAAAAGCGCAGGCCGTAGCGCCCGGCGAGCTTTTTAGCGGCCTTTTCGTGCCGGGCGGCCTGGGCGGGGTTTAGTCCGTGGTTGAGGTGAGCGGCGGCGATCTTCCAGCCGTACTTTCTTTGAAGCTTCGACAAAAGCAAAAGGAGGGCCGTTGAATCCGGCCCTCCCGATAAAGCTAACACCAACGAATCGTTTTTTTGAAACAGCCTATATCGCTGATTCGCCTTCTCAACCTGCTCGAGAAGTTTTCTTAAGATCCTCAATCGACCCGCTTCAACAGCCTAGTAAATGAAAATATAGGTCGCTTTGGTCGTGGCAGGGTCGTACTCCACGTCCACTTCGGTGCCCGCGGCCAGCCCGCTGAAGTCCCGGTCTTTTTCCCCGTCCGTGATGTCGGTCGTGTCGGCGATCTGGATCGTGAGCGTTTTGTCTCCGCTCGTCTCATTTTCGCCGTAGAGTTTCACCGTGATCGTCTTTGCCGAACCGTTGGCCGCGGTCACTTCGCCCGACACAAATTCCAGGTTCTCAGAAACGAGCTCTTCCTCCGCCGGCGCTAAATTCTCGACCGCTTCGGCGGCGGCAGTTTCAGGGACAACCGTTTCCGGGGCTTCAACCTCGGCATTCACTGCCGGAATGAAAAGCAAGATACCAAGGATTGCGAATAGAACTGATGTTTTTTTCATTTTAAACTCCATTGGGTCGATTTTGGATTTGAGTCAATTATAGCACTTCCCCCTTTTATGTCAAAATCAGAGTACAATGCCCGTGAGGAAGTGGAGTATCGATCGATAGACCGGCACGATGAGGCGTGGAAGCACGCCGGTGTAGAGCAGGAAGATCAGGATAAAGAAGCCAAAGGGTTCGACAGAGTAGTAGATGTCCCTGAGTTGTTTTGGAAGCAAAGCGCCGACGGCGCGCGAGCCGTCGAGCGGCGGGATCGGCACCAGGTTAAGCAAAGCCAGAAAAATATTGATCGAAGCGCCGTAAAGGTAGATCTTCGCAAAAGGATCCGATACCCCTTTTTCCCTGAATGCCAGACCGAAGACGACAGCCAGGAGAATATTGGTGAGCGGCCCGGCGATACCCACCGTGAAGACGCCCAGTGTCTTGTTCCGAAAGTTCCGCGGATCAAAGGGGACCGGCTTTGCCCACCCGAAAAGGATCCCCGCTTTGAAAAAAACAAGAAGCGCCGGGAGAATAAGCGTTCCGAGAAGATCGATGTGCGGCAAGGGATTCAGCGTGATCCTCCCCGCTTCTTTCGCCGTCCGGTCGCCGTTCAGATAAGCGACGAACCCGTGACTCACCTCATGAAGAATGATCGAGTAGACGAGTATCAGAACGATCAGCACATTCTCAATATTCATGCGTCCGCTTGTGGGTAGACAACGCTCATTCTTTTTCCCGCCACGTAAGGCCTAAATCCGAGTTTCCGGGAAGACCGGCGGTACTCCCCGGCGAGTTCCGGGCTGGATTCAGGGGCGAACTCAAGGCTGAAGACGGCCAGCCCGTGGCGCCGCTTTACCTTATTCAGGACGGCGACTTTCCTGGTCCGCTTATGAGGGGGCACGGGCTCCATGCGGCGCGTATCCGAGTCCAGGCTTCCGTGGAGAGATTCCGCGAGGACAGCCGTGAGATCCGGCGCGATCTCCGGGAGAATTTCATAAGCGTTGTTGCTCACGAGGATCAGGTCGGGGTATGCCCTGCGAATTTCATGGATCAGGTCCGCGAGCGCTTTTTTGGACCCTGGATACTTGTCCGGATATTCATTTTCCAGAAAGAGCGGAACATCCAACGTATCCATAAAAATACCGTGAAAACCCTTTTGAAGGATTTCTGGGATCACCTGCCCGATCAATATTTCTTTCCAGGCAGGATCCCGCACATCCGCATAGTAGCGTTCTTTTTTTACTCCAGGGATCTTTATCAGCCACGGCGCCCCCTTTATCGCCGGCCAGAAAGAACGGTAGTTAACGATAATGCCTATGCTGACGTACGCGATCAAAATAAGCTCGTCAGGCGCTTTTGCAAGATCCGGATGAATGTCGGGATCCAAAATGGCCATGTCGTAAGTCTCCCATCGAAAATCCGCCGGGACCCCTGATTCATCATTATAAAGAACAAACCAATCGTCGACATTCCGGAGCCTTTCAACCTTCGGATCGCGAATGACCGGCCCGCAGGCCGTGAGCGCAAAGGAGTGAATGAGAAAAAAGCTCAGCAACGCCCTAGTTTTCCACGTGCGGAATTTCATTTGCCCCCTTCTCTAATCGAATCCGTATGATATCATGATTCACATGCAATTTATTGTCTTCTTCACCCTTTTCCTCGCGGCGGCCCTCATTTTCAGCGCTTGGATCTTCCGTCGGACAGCTCAGCTCAACCGTATCGACCGATGGGCTTTTGCGATGCTTCCCCCCGCATTTCTTTGCCTCGGCGCGCTTCTAACCCACAAGATCCTGACCAGTATTTACTACAATCTTAACTGGATACGGCTTCAAAAAACCTTTGCGATGGCCTACGGGTATCCTCTTTACTATGGCCCCGACTCGGGCCCAGTTTTGGGAACGATGTACCCCCCGGTATCCATTTTAGCTTACCTCCCGGTCACGCTGTTTTCTTCGCCTTTCTCCGCCATGAGGGCCGCCGAGCTGCTTAATGTCGCGTACTTCTTTCTGCCTGTTTTGGTCATGCTTATCTCCTGCCGGCCGCGCGAGCAGCGCCCTCTCCTCTTCCCGCTTCTGGCGTTTCTCTTGTTTGCGTTCCTCCCTTTTTTCATTTCCTCATTGAGGTCGGCCGCCTTTTATATTCATGTGGACGCTCCGACGCTTGGGTTGGCCGCCGTAGCCTGCGCGCTTCTCACGTGCGCTCGAAACAGGGAAAGCCTGCCGGTGTTGTTCTCGTCCGCACTTTTTGCCATATTAGCGGTCTGGTCAAAACAAGTGGCCGTGCCCCTTCTTTTGGCGTTGCCTCTTTATGTGTTTTTAGTCTTCGGCCGCAAAACGCTCGTCCGTTATCTTTTGTGCCTGGCCGTGTCGGGCGGAATTATCTCCGGAATCTTTATCGGCGTTTACGGATTTAAAGAGCTTTATTTTCAACTCATTACGATCCCAGGCTCCCAGGGTCTCATCGAAAAAGAAGGACTGCCCCCTTTGGTTTATGCCTCTTATAAATTATTGGTAGAAAGCAGTCCGATCTTATTAATGGGATGCCTGGTCGTAAGACCGCTGATGTCTTTGAACGCTTCCAAGGAAACTCTTTCCGCGTGGTTTCGGGACAACCCATCACTGCTCATGCTTTTGGTGAGTTTGTTCATGCTCCCCACAAGCCTTTTGGGCAGAGCCAAGCTTGGCGGATCAAGCAATACGCTTTGCTATACGACCTTTTTTCTGGCGGTTGCGGTGATGTTGGCTTTTGTCCAGGCGTCCGTGGTGCCTTCGGTCAAAAAAAAGCTTGTTGCGATCGTTGCGATCTTTCTTCTCATTCAGATACCCAGCCTTTACTATAAATTCGTTTATCCGGATCACAAAAATCTGGATTTTGTGCGAACGGCTTATGATTATCTGAAAAAACATCCGGGCGAAACGTATTTTCCGCGTCTCACAATCATGCATCTTTTGGTCGAGAAAAAACTCTACCATGACAGCATGGCGCTGATGGACCGGGAAATGGCGGGCTACCCGGTAAGCAAAGAACAGTTGGCTGCGCACCTACCCTCCGGCTTCCAGCAGATAGCTTTTTTGAAAGGCAAAGAGGGAGATATCGAGTGGCTTCATCTGCCAGAGTTTTCGCAGATCACGGACGACCCGGAACTTCCGGGCTTCTTCGTCCACCGCCGCCCAGGCAAGCGGGCTCAAGGCTATTGAGTTTTTTGTTTGAGTTTGCTGGTAAAGGCGTGAAGCTGGTGAAGGACCAGAACCGCGATGACGGTTACGCCGCCCGCGACAATGTATTGGGATAAACCCACGTAGATCCCGATCGCGGTGCCCAAGAGGATCGAGGCGGCAGTTGTGAGACCTTCGATGGTTTCGGAGGAGGCGCGGCGCATGATCGTGCCGGCGCCGATGAAACTGATCCCCATGATGAGCGCTTGGACGACACGCAAGGGATCGGATTGAAGAAGAACTCCCTGCGGCATCTCCCCACCCGCTCTGACCGCGATCACGTCATTCAGGGAAACAATGAGACAGGCCACGCCGACCACGATCATGTGCGTGCGCAAGCCCGCCGGTTTAGAGGCCATTTCGCGCTCAAAACCGATCGCCGCGCCCAAGGCTATCGCGATAAGAAATTTGCCTAGAATGAGAACCTGCGGATCCTGTAAAAAAATGTCCATCGAGTTTACACTCCTCTGAAATATGGTGGCGGCGAGTGGATTTGAACCACTGGCCAGCGATTTATGATACCGCTGCTCTAACCAGGCTGAGCTACGCCGCCGAAACTATTGGATCCAGCCTCCCCCGAGGACCCGGTCTCCGTCATAAAAGACGGCGGCCTGACCTGGGGTGACGGCCTTTTGAGGCGCTTTAAAGCGCACCTGGACGTTCGAGGCGCTAATATCGATGATCTCCGCCTCCGTTTTGTCGTGCCGGGACCGGATTTTGACTAGAAGTTTACCACACCGCGGATTGAGGAGCCAGTTCACGTTTCTGACGGACATTTCCCCGGTCAAAAGTTCGTCTTCGCGGCCTATCGTAACGACATTTTTTTCAGCATCGATTGCGGTGACAAAATAAGGCTGAGCGTCCGTTACGCGGATGCGCTTGCGCTGGCCGATCGTGAACTCGTGGCTCCCCTCGTGCTCCCCCATGACCTCGCCGTCGGCCGTGACGAATTTTCCTTTCCCGGGAAGTCTGCCGGGGGCGTACTCTTTTACAAAATCAATGTACTGGTTCTTGACGAAACAGATCTCCTGGCTGTCCGGCTTGTCGAACACGCGGAGCTCCAACTTTTCGGCGATCGCGCGAACCTGGCGCTTTTCCATGTTCCCGACCGGCAAGAGCGTCTTGGATAGTTGCTGCTGTGTCAACCCGAAGAGCACGTACGATTGGTCCTTAGAAAGGTCAACTCCCTCCCGGATAAAAAAACGCCCCTCGACTTCGTCGTACCCCTTTCTCGCGTAATGTCCCGTCGCGACGAAGGAGGCCTCAAGTTCCCGCGCTTTCTCAAGAAGAACGCCGAACTTGATATGGCGGTTGCATTCGATGCAGGGATTTGGCGTCCGGCCCTTAAGGTACTCATCGACGAAGTTCTCGATGACCTTTTCCTTGAAGTCGGGCGACAGGTCGAGGACATAGTACGGGATCCCGATCTTGCGGGCCACCGCGCGAGCGTCGTCGATGTCGCGGATCGAGCAGCAGCCCTTGGAACGCTCATCGCGGCACTCGTCCGATCCCCATGTCTTGATCGTCACGCCGATCACGTCATGCCCCGCCTCTTTTAGGAGGTAAGCGCAGACGGAGCTGTCCACGCCTCCGGACATCGCGACCACAATTCTGGATCTTGGGAAATTTTCCATCGGAAGGCCTTGTGGCGGAAACTCAGGAACCCTTTTGGTCGTCCTGCATTTCCTTGAGGGACTTTTTGAACTCGCGCACACCCTCCCCGATGCTTTTGCCGATCTCGGGAAGCCGGTTGGCCCCAAAAAGAAGCAGGCAGACAAGTAGGATAACTAAAAGCTCAGATATTCCTATTCCAAACATAATAAACCTCCTAGTTATTTATACGTTAATCAATAGTATTTAAAAAGGACGGCTAACGCGCCCTCTCAAGACAGTGATGGGCCAGCTGCGTCAAACTTTCTTTAGTGGGGCTCGCTTTAAGGCCATTCAGATCGCCAAGCGCTTTTTCGATATAACCCTCGGCGCGGGCCATCGCTTTTTCAATGGAGCCTCTTTCGACGGCCAACCCTTTTATTTTTTCACACAGATCGGGTTTTCCACGGCCGATCTCTTTCTGCAAGCCGCGTCGCTCGGCCTCATTGAGAGACTGAAAAAGATAAAGAAGCGGCAGTGTCACGTCGTTCTTATAGATGTCGTTGCCCGCTGTTTTTCCCAAGCTCTCCGTTTCCCCGATGATGTCGAGGCAGTCATCCACGATCTGAAAGGCCATGCCCAGCTGGAAACCATAGTCGGCGAGTTTCTCGATATTTTCACGGCTTGTCCCCGAAAAAAACGCTCCGCCCGCGCAGGCCGCCTGGAAAAGCGCGGCGGTCTTGAGGTGAATGATCTTGAGATACTGCTCCTCGCTCATCAGGAAATCGCTGCGCTTCTCGATCTGCTTCATCTCCCCTTCGCAGATCGCGTGCGCGCATTGGGCGAAAGCCTCGTTCACCCAGACGTTCTTGAGGCTCGCCAGCGCGAGGAACGCTTTGGCGTAAAGGTAATCGCCGGAGACGATCGAGATCTCTTTCCCCCATTTGGAATAGACCGAGGGTTGATTGCGCCGGAGCGGGGAATTGTCGATGATGTCATCGTGGATCAACGTCGCGGTGTGGATCAGCTCGATCCCCAGCGCCAGCTTCATCGCGTCGCCACTTTTTTTGTTCTCTACCCGTGAGGTCAGGAGCGTCAGGGCAGGCCGTAAAAATTTTCCCGTCATCTTCAAAAGATGCGTGTGAATTTGGCTGATCAGGCCGTCGGTTGACGCCAATTCTTTCTCAAGGCAACGGGTGAAATCCTTGAGGTCCTCTTCGATCGGCGCGTAGATCGTGTCAAGTCCCTGGCGGACCGTCGTCATACTCGGATCTCCCTGATGTAAGGCTGAGAGCCCTCGGAACTGGCCAGGATGAAATCTTTATCCGATCGTTCCTCGATATAGATCGCGCCCGCTCCCTGCTCAGTCATCGTCTCGATCAGTTCAAAGCCTCTCTCGGGTCCGATCACAAAGAGCGCTTCGCTGAGCACGCTGGACAGTATGGCGTCCTTGGCGATGACGGTGACGCTGGCGACGCGATTTTTGGGCGGGAAGCCGGTGTTCGCGTCAAAAAGATGGGGGTAGCGCTTGCCCTTGTAGAGAAAAAAATTCTCGTAATCCCCGGCCGTCGAGACGGCCCGCCCCTCATTCAGCTCCAGAAGCACCGCGTGCTCCTCCACCTTGCGGGGATGCTCGACGCCCACCTTCCAGTAAGCGCTGCCCGGAGACAGACCCAGCATGAAAAGATTTCCTCCAAAAGTGATAACGGCCGACCGTACCTCGTTCCTATCGAGATGCGCCGCCACCCGGTCCAGCAGATAGCCGCGGGCCACCGTCTCCAGATCCAGGCGGACCCCCTCGCGCTCTACGACAAGCTTTTTTCCGTATTCATCCAGGCGAATATCCTCATAGCGGACGCTTGGAAGTATGGCCCCGATCGCCTTGCTCTGCGGCGGCTCTCCTTCTTCCTTGGCCTTGCGCCAGGCTTCCCTCAGGCCTCCCGAAGTGATATCGAACGCCCCCTCTGTCAACCTCGAGAGCCGGAGCCCTTCCTTGACGATCTGGAACGCGTCGTTGTTCAACGGCACCGCTTCCCCCGCCTTGGAGCGGGCAACCCGTGAAGGCACGCTTTCGGGATTCTTCTCCGTGACCTCATTCTCGATCGCCTCGGCCATGCGGAACGCTTTCTCCAGCACATACCCCAGGCTTTCATCCGTGTGATTGCTCTGAAAAACAGTGATCCGGAGCGTTTCGCCCATGAAATTCCGGGAGCGCTCCATTTGCCTCGAGCCCAGGTATTCGGCTCCGGTCAGCGGCGCGCACAGAAAAACCAGCAGTGTCAATTTGATCCAGCGTGAGTTCATATTTTTTTGAACGCTTTTAGCGTATCCTCCAAGACATTATCCGTATGCGCCGACGAAATGAAATAAGCCTCGAAACGCGAGGGCGGCGCGTAAACCCCCATTTTAAGCAATTTTTGGAAAAAAATCTTGAACTCTTTTTCGGAGGCCCGGCAGGCCTCTTTGAAGTTTTGCGGGTTTTTTTCGGAAAAGAAGATCGTGAACATCGATCCCACGTTTTGGATCGAAACCTCTTTTCTTCTTTTTCGCAGAATTTGGACCGCTTTTTTGACGAACGCGTCGGCGCGACGGTTCAGGCCCTTATAAAACGCGGGGTTAAGCCGGGACAGGACGCTGAGGCCGGCGGCCATCGAAAGCGGATTTCCCGAGAGCGTGCCGGCCTGATAGACCTTTCCCTCGGGAGAAAGCGCGTTCATGATCGACGCTTTCGCGCCGAAGGCGCCGATCGGGAGCCCCCCGCCGATGATCTTTCCCAGGATCGTAATATCCGGCTCGACCCCGGTGAGATGCTGCGCGCCGCCGAATCCCACCCGGTAGCCGGAGATCACCTCATCCAGAATAAGGAGACTTCCGTTCTGGCGCGTCCGTTTGCGTATCGTCTCCAGAAATTTAAGGGTTCCGGGGATGACCCCCATGTTCCCGGCGATCGGCTCAACAATGACGCAGGCCACGTCACGCGGGTTCGAATTGAAAAAATGCTCTACCGCTTCCGCGTCATTGTACGGAAGAACCGTTGTGAGCTCCGCGATCTCCCGGGGAACTCCAAGCGAGCTGGGCGAACCAAAGGTGGCGAGGCCGCTTCCCGCCTGCACGAGCAAACTGTCCGAGTGGCCGTGATAGCACCCCTCGAACTTCACGATCCGGTTCCTTTTGGTCACACCGCGCGCCAAACGAATGGCGCTCATGACCGCCTCCGTTCCTGAACTGGTAAAGCGGATCCTTTCCATTCCGTGGAAAGCCTTCTTGATCTCTTTGGCCAGCCTCGTTTCATTCTCTGTGGCCGTGCCGAAACTCGTCCCTTTCGCCGCCTGCTCGTTTACGGCCCGGACCACGCCTTCATCCGCGTGGCCAAGCAATATGGCTCCCCAGGAAAGGCAGTAATCCGTATAGCGGCGCTTTTCCGCGTCAAAAAGGTAGGGCCCCAGGCCCTGCTCCATGAATACCGGAGTTCCGCCAACCGCTTTGAATGCTCTTACGGGACTCGACACACCGCCCGCGAGGTGCCGCTTAGCCTCCGCCCAGATGGTTTCCATTTTTAGTCCCGTACCGCCGCTTTCCATTTTGCAAGATCCTTTGCCCAATAGGTCACGATAATATCCGCTCCCGCCCGTTTCATCGCCAGATGCGTTTCGTGCACGACTTTTTTCTCATCGATCCAATTTTTTTCCGCGGCGGCCTTGATCATCGAGTACTCGCCGCTTACGCTGAAACACCCGACCGGGCACGCGAACCGGTCTTTGATCTGGAAAATAATATCCCCGTACCCCAGCGCGGGTTTGACCAAAAGGATGTCCGCCCCTTCTTCGAGGTCTGTCCGCGCTTCCCGGAGCGCCTCTTTGGCGTTGGCGGGATTCATTTGGTAAGTGGTCCGGTCGCCGAAACCCGGCGCGCTTTCGGCCGCCTCGCGGAACGGCGCATAGAAACTCGACGCGTATTTCACCGCGTACGAAATGATCGGCAGGTCCTTGAAGCCGCCACGGTCAAGCGCGCCTCGGATCGCGCCGATCCGGCCGTCCATCATGTCGGACGGCGCGATCACGTCCGCTCCGGCCTGCGCGTAGGACAACGCGACGCGCGCCAGCGTCTTCACGGTCGGGTCGTTTAAAATTTTTCCGTTGTGCACGTGGCCGCAATGGCCGTGGCTCATGTATTCGCAGAGGCAAACATCGGTGATGACGAGAAGCTTCGGGCATTTTTTCTTGATCGCCGCGACCGCGCGCTGCACAATTCCCTTTTTGGCAAAAGCCTGGCGGCCGGCCGTGTCCTTCTTGGCCGGAACGCCAAAGAGGATCACCGCGGGCACTCCCAGCGCTTCGAGCTTCCGCGCTTCCTCGAGTAAACTTTTTTCGGAATTCTGGAACTGCCCGGGCATCGAGGAGATCTCGATCGGCCTTGAGAGTCCCTCTTTGATGAACAGCGGTTGGACAAGCTCCTTCAAAAGGAGCGTCGTCTCGCTGACCATCCGCCGCAGCCTGGGATTCTCGCGTAACCGCCTGAGCCTTGCCTGGGGGTATTTCATGCTTTTCTTCCATTCAAATTTGCGATAGCACTCACCAAACCATCAGTTGTGAACACTTTGGCCTGACACGCCGGCTTGAGGCCATGCGCTCTCAGCGCTCTTGACGTGACGGGACCGATGCTGGCAAAACGCGTCCGCCGGGCTATCTTCCGGGCGTTTTTCCGGCCGATCATCCGGATAAAGCTGTCGGCGGTCGAAGCGCTGGTGAACGTCACGATATCAACATTTCCTTTGATCAGCTCCCTTTCGACTTCGGCGGGCGCCTTTTTGGGAAACTTCGTTGTATACGCCGTCACGCGTCTCACTTCCGCGCCCAGTGTTTTTAAGCCCACCTCCAAAGCGGCCGGCGCGATATTTGTCCGGAAAAGAACGATCTTTTTTCCGCGGAGGTTTCCAAAACAGCGGCGGAATGACTCCACGATGGCGTCCGTTTCAAAACGAACGGGCTCAAGGTCCGGACGAATGCCTTTTGCCCGGAGAACCCGGCTGGTTTCGGGACCAACGCTTGCCACACGTATGCCGGCGAGAGCGCGGACATCCTTGTCCCCCTTTTCCAGGCGCTCAAAAAAAGCTTCCACGCCGTAAGTGCTCGTGAAGACGATCCAGTCGAACCTGCCGAGATCCCGCATCGCGGCGTCCATAGCCGAATAATTGGAAAGCTTCGCGATCTCGATCGTGGGAAACTCAAGAACGCGCGCGCCAAGTTCGGCAAGCTTGTCCCCGAGCACCCCCGCTTTCGCCCGCGTTCTCGTCACAACAATCGTTTTTCCAAAAAGTGGAAGCTTTTCATACCAATTCAGCTGGTCCTTCAACGAGACCACGTCGCCCACGATGATGATGGCGGGCGCGCCGAGCTTGCGATCTTTCACGCGAGCGGCAATGGTCCGGAGGTCCCCGTCGCAGGACTTTTGGACCGGCAGGGTCCCCCACTGGATCACCGAGACACGCGTCGCGGAAGGCATGCCCGCCTCTATCAACCGCTCTACGATCTTTCTCAAATTATAAAAACCCATATAAATGACGATCGTCCCACGCAGCGCGACGATCTTTTCCCAATCGATCGTGTCCAAATTCCGGTCATGCGCGCGGTGGCCCGTCAAAAAGGTCACACTTGAGTTGTGCTCGCGATGCGTCAGCGGGATCCCGGAATAAGCGGCGCAGGCTGTCGCGCTCGTAACTCCCGGTACGACCTCAAAAGGGATCCGATGTTTCACGAGATGCAGCGCTTCCTCTCCGCCTCTCCCAAAAAGATACGGGTCGCCGCCTTTTAAACGGACAACCTGTTGCCCCTTTCTCGCGGCCGAAAGAATGAGGCGATTGATGCGCGCCTGCGAATAGGGATGATGCCGGAAACTTTTTCCGACGCAAATTTTAACGGCCCCTTCCTTCACGTGGCGCAGATGACCGGGATTGGCTAAATAATCATAAATGACGAGGTCCGCCTCACGCAAAAGCTTCATCGCTTTCACGGTGAGAAGTCCCGGGTCTCCGGGACCCGCGCCGACCAGATACACTTTCCCTTTTACGCCCACCTATTCCCTCGCCTCTTTGACAAATTTTCCCGCCCCTTTCTTCAAAAGTCGCTTCGCGAGCTCCGCGCCGAGTTCCCTGTAACGCCCGGCAGGCCCCGAGATCTCATCCACAACAAAACTTGTTCCATTCGTTGAAAAAACGGCCGCTTTAAGATAAAGACACGCGTGCCGCACCTTCGAATGAATGCCTGCCGGCACGCGGCAGCCACCCATTAGTTTTTTTAGGAAGCTTCGTTCCGCGAGAACTTCTTTTTGGGTGTTCGGGTCATTTAAAAATTGTGTCAGGCGGATCACTTCCTTGTCGGAAGCCCTCACTTCAAGTCCGAGCGCGGCCTGACCGACAGCGGGCAGCACGACGCTGGGCGAAAGTGAACTCGCATATTTCAAATATTTTTGAAGGCGCAGGAGGCCCGCCCGCGCGACCACCACCGCGTCGTAACGCCTTTCCTTCAACACTTTGGCGATGCGCGTATCCAGATTTCCACGGATATCGATGACCTTCAGATCCGGACGCGCCAAAAGAAGCTGGCGCTTTCGCCTGGGGCTCCCCGTTCCGACCGAAGCACCCCGCGGAAGCGATGAAAGACCAAAACCCTTTCGTGAAATAAGGACATCGGCAGGGTCGAGCCTTTTGGGGAACGCCGCCAGGCAGAGACCCTTTGGAAGCTCCGTCGGGAGATCCTTCAGGCTGTGGACCGCGAGGTCAATCTCGTTCCGCAAAAGTCTTTCTTCAATAGCCTTTGTGAACACGCCGGTCTTCTTGCGCTTAAAAAGCTCGACGCTCTGGAATTCATCCCCCGCCGTTTTGATAACGACGAGTTTGAATGTTACGCGGGGGTGTCTCCGATAAAGGCGTTTTTGAACGTCACGCGCCTGCGCGAGCGCGAGCTGGCTTCCGCGCGTGCCGATGCGTACAACCCGCTTCATAAACTACGCTCAAGCCATTCAGTGAAGACCCGGCGTTGATCGCGGATCAAGCGTAGGCATTCCTCAAGCTCATTCTTGCGAAGCGCGAGATTTTTTCCGGCGATGCTCTGCAGATCGTCAATATTGTAGAGATAAACGTTGTCGAGTTTCTCGGCGACCGCCTCGATATTCCTTGGAACGGCGATGTCGATAAGAAAAAGCGGCCTCTGATGGCGAACACGCATCCATTCTTTTATCTGGCCCTCATGAATAATGACCTTCGGGGCGAGCGTCGAGGCGATCAGGATATCCGCTTCACCGATCCTCTTTTCATACGTATCAAAGCCCAGCGCTTCCCCGCCGAGCTCTTTCGCGAGCTCTTCGGCGCGGTCAAGATGGCGGCTTGAGACGATCATCGGCTTCGCTCCTCTTGAGATCATCGCTTTTGTCACCTGCGTGGACATTTCTCCGGTC
>CAZBAY010000139.1:0-3894 GCA_964489945.1 uncultured Planctomycetia bacterium | reverse complement strand
AAGGCAGGCGATCCGCGTGCTGAAAGCGCTTGGCAACAATGCTCGCCGTGTGACTGCGACCGTCGGACCTGAGCAGGAATATTTTTTGATCGATAAAAAGTATTATGATCAGCGCCTGGAGCTTATCACGACGGGCCGCACGCTTTTTGGCGCGCCGTCGCCGAAGGGCCAGGAACTTGAGGACCAGTACTTCGGAGCGATCAAGGACAGGATCTCCGCTTTCATGCAGGATCTCGACGTGGAACTCTGGAAAATGGGCGTGTCTGCCAAGACCAAGCACAACGAAGTGGCTCCCGCTCAGTATGAGATGGCGCCTGTGTTCACGACGATCAATATCGCCGCGGACCACAATCAGCTCGTCATGGAGACGATGCAGAAAGTGGCGCTCCGCCATGACCTCGTTTGCCTCCTGCACGAAAAGCCGTTCGCGGGCGTCAACGGGTCGGGAAAGCACAACAACTGGTCGCTGGCCACGGATGACGGACTTAATCTGCTTGAGCCCGGCAAGAATCCCCACGACAACGAGCAGTTTTTAATCTTCCTCGCCGCGCTCATTCAAGCGGTGGATAGACACGCCGACAAACTGAGAGCCGGCGCGGCCAATACCGGCAATGATCTGCGCCTCGGCGCGAACGAAGCTCCGCCCGCCATTATCTCGATCTTCATGGGCGAAGAGCTGACTGATATTCTGAACAGCATCGCGAAAGGTAAAAAGGGCCAGGGCAAAGGACAGCACTACCTCCATATCGGAGTGGATTCGCTGCCGAAACTCCCGAAGGATAACACCGACCGGAATAGAACTTCTCCCTTTGCTTTCACGGGAAATAAGTTCGAGTTCCGCATGGTGGCGTCATCCGCCTCGATCGCCGGTCCCAACACGGTCCTAAATACGATCGTCGCCGAATCGTTGGACGAGATCGCCACGCGGCTCGAAAAAGCCAAGAATAAGGACAATGAAGCGACAGCGATCGTCCGCGAGGTCATGAATAAGCACGGCCGCGTTATTTTCAACGGCAATAACTATGCCGAAGAATGGGTCAAAGAGGCCAAAAAGCGGGGCCTTCCCAATATCGCGAGCACCGTTGATGCGCTTGCCACGATGGCTACGAAGGAAGCTGAGAAGCTTTTCGACAAGTACGCCGTTTTGAATCCAAGAGAGCTTCACTCCCGGTACGAAGTGTACCTTGAAAAATACGCCAAGGACATCAACATCGAGGCGCAGGCATCGATCCAGATGGTCCGCAAGCTCTATATCCCGGCCGTCGTGAAATTTACGGGCCAACTTGCATTCACGATCTCGCAGCTTAAGTCCGCTTCCGGATCCTCCACGGTGCAGAAGGAGCTTCTCTCCGAGGTATCTTCGCTTCTGTCTTCCGCGAGCAAGAAAGTCGCGGCGCTGGAAGATACGCTCGCCAAAGCGCAGAGCGTTCACGAAGCCAAGAAGCGGGCCGAAGGGTACCGCGACAAGGTGGTCCCGGCGATGAACACGCTTCGCGTGGAGATCGACGCGCTCGAGCGCATCACTCCGACGGAGCTTTGGCCGGTGCCTTCGTATGCCGAGATGCTTTTCAAGCTCTAACGTGGAGTTTAATAGTCTGAAGAAATAACCGCAAAACCCCCTGCCTTTCAGGCAGGGGGTTTTTGTATCCGCTTAATAAAGAAAGAGTGAATGGATCACCGGCTTTTTTATCTGATCAACGGACTGCCGCATCCCGCATGGCTGGACCGCCTGTCCCTCTCGTTCGATGAGGTGGGGGAGGTGCCGGTTCTCTTGGGGCTGGCGGCTGTTTTTTTTCTCTTCGGGCTTGCCGCGCGGCAGAAAAAGATGTGGATCGGCGCACTTTTTCTGGCGGCCGCTATCTTTCTCCTTGGTTTTTCCGTGTCGTTATTGAGAAATCTCTTTGAGCGTCCCAGGCCGTACGCCACGCTCAGCGATATTTATTTTGTAGGCAAGACTAGCGGCTGGTCGTTCCCCTCGGGCCACGCCGCGCTTTTCTCGGTGTTCGGGACCTTCATGATCCTTCATTTCAAAAAGGCCAGGGCCTATTGGGCGGCCATCATCGTGCTGGGAGGGCTGTCCCGCGTGTACCAGGGGGCCCATTACCCAAGCGATGTGCTGGCGGGCTGGCTCATTGGCGGGGCCGTCGCCTGGCTGACGAACTGGTTTTCCTGCCTCCTGGAAAATAGATTTCCGGACCATTTTTCAAAATTGAAAAAACTTGATGGAAAGACCGTTGAAACTGGTATATAATCCATAAGTCATTCAAACATAGGGACAAACATGGCATACCGCTCGCTTTACAAAAGTGATTATCTGACGGACCGTGAACGGAAGAACATTATTCTCCTGGATGTTATCCGCCGGAATGGACCGATCGCGAAGACCGATATTTCCCGTATCACCCAATTCAACATCGTCACGGTTTCCAACTACGTCGAGCATTACATCGACCAAAAACTGGTCGTTGAGAAAGGCCTCGATATTTCCAGCGGCGGACGCCGCCCTGAGCTGATCGAGCTGAACTCCGATTGGGGGAATCTGGTCGGCGTGGAGATCGGGCCGTCCAGTATTATCGCGATCGTTTCCAACCTCAGCCCCGCCATTATTCACAAACTCAAAGTGAAGAGGCCCGACGGCCACATGGAAGTAGTCATCGCGGAAGCCGTCAAACTCGTTCGCAAGGTGATCCAGGAGTCGAAGATCCCTATCGAAAAGGTCAAGGGCATCGGATTGGGGATTTCCGGCGTCATTGACAAGGGCGCCGGCACGATCCGGGATACCGACGCGGCACGCGGCAAAACGGTGGGCAGTTTCTCTACGGCCAAAGCGATCCTCGAAAAGGAGTTCAAGATCCCGGTTTCCGTGGGGAACGACGCGTCGCTGGCCGCTCTGGCGGAGAAAAAACTCAGCCTTCGCATCGACGACGAGAATGTCATCTATTTTTACGGGGACGTCGGCAGCGGTATCATTGCCAACAATGATCTCTTCTGGGGTTCGAGCTGGAGCGCGGGCGAGATCCAGCTCAATGTCGACAATGCAGAGGGTCTGACCTTCGAGCCGTGGGTTCACCGCACGGATTTCTTTAAGTCGGAAGGGCTCGATATGGGGATCGTCCGGCGGGCCAAAGAGGCTCTTAAGAAAGACGGCGCCCGGTCAAAAGTTCTTGAAATGGCCGGAAAAGATCCCGAAAAGATCGATGCCGCCATGATCTTCGAGGCCGCAAAAAAGGAAGATGCTCTTTCCATTCAGCTCGTTGAGGACGCTGCCACGCGTTTGGGCCTGAAGGTCGCTTTCCTCGTTAACTTCTTCAATCCGGAAGTGGTCGTATTGGGCGGCGGCGTCGAGCGGGGCGGTGAGATCGTGCTCAACACCGTGCGCCGTGTCGTGAAACAGCTTGTCATGGAGGAAGCGGCGGGCATTGTGAAGATCATTCTATCAAGGCTGGGCGAAGACGCCGTCGCTTACGGGGCTGTGTGTCTCGTGACCCAGGAACTTTTCGCGGAGGTTTGATATGCCGCCTGTTGCCAGACGCCGTTTAGTCGATCAGATCGAGCTGAACGACCACGAAAAGAAGAACCTTCAGATCCTCGACACGATCCGGAAGAAGGGCCCCATCGCTCGAGCCGAAATTTCCCGCCTGATCGGCCTCAATATCGTTACGGTTACGAGTTACGTTGATCAGTATATCAAAAAAGGTGTTATCAAAGAGGTTGGGATCGATGTGTCGAGCGGCGGCCGTAAACCGACTCTCGTGGACCTCAATCCCCAGGCTACATTCGTGATCGGCGTAGGCCTGAACATCGTGGACATGATAGCCGTCCTCTGCAATTTGAAGGGTGAGATCGTTCATAGCGTGCGGGAGGACCGGCCCCTGCAGGGCGGGGAGGCGCTTG
>CAZBAY010000138.1:0-3160 GCA_964489945.1 uncultured Planctomycetia bacterium | reverse complement strand
CGCCTGGATCGCGAAGCTCGCGCCAAAAATCAGGGCGCTGATCGAAGCGATGATGGGAGAGATCGTGATCCCGAACTTGTCCATCGCGATCAGGGCCGCGAGAGCGATAATGACGCTTTTGGCGACCATCGCGAGAAACTTTGTCAGCGTGATATCGAGATGTTTCTTCTCACAGAGTCCGGTGACAAGTTTGCTGACCCAGCCCGCGATCTTGAAGCCAATAAAAAGAACGATAAGGCCGACCAGCGCCTGCAAGCCATACGTCACCAGGTACTCGACGATCTTGTCGTAAATTTTCTGCATTGTCGTGATCTCTTTTTCCATAAGCTGTTTGATCCTTTCCCAAAAAGTCATTTTTTAGATTTTACCACAGGGGACCCATCACGGGTTATTTTCTGAAGCGCTCCCGGTCCGCTTTGTGACGCTCCTCGCCCTCCCGGTAACGTCGTTTTTCATCCTCCGTCTCGGGAACCAGTTTCGGTACGGCCTTTGGGCGGCCACTTTCGTCCACACAGACCATCGTGAAATAGCAGGAGTTCGTATGCCGCTTCGTGCCTCTTTTCAGATCCTCCGCGAAGATCTTGATGCCTACTTTGATAGAAGCGCGCCCCACGTAATTTACAGAGGAAAGGAACGTGACGACTTCGCCGATCCGGATGGGCTCATGAAAATCCACGCGGTCGACCGAAACGGTCACGCAATGGGGGCCGGCATGCCGAGACGCGCACACGTAGGCGACGCTGTCCGCGATGGAAAGGATCGTACCGCCGTAGACGGTGCCGGCCATGTTGGCATGCTGCGGCAGCATGAGCTGACTCATCTCGGTCTTTGAGTCAGCGACCTTCTTTGTTTCTGGCTGGCTCACTCTTCGGCCAGCTCAGTGAGCTCGGGATCTGGTTGCGCCGTAGAAGTGACGGCTTGTTCGGTGCCGCCCTCGTCATCATGAAGCGGGCAGCCGGCGTGACTGTCCCCCGAAACCAGGAGAAGCAAAGCG
The DNA here is from genome assembly GCA_964489945.1 of uncultured Planctomycetia bacterium. Taxonomy (GTDB): domain Bacteria; phylum Omnitrophota; class Gorgyraeia; order 2-02-FULL-51-18; family 2-02-FULL-51-18; genus CAZBAY01. Next base: position 2,166 of record CAZBAY010000138.1, on the reverse strand, counting down.
CCAACAACAATCAACGGCAGGACGGCCATTTTCACTGCTGGGTCTCCTACGATTTGAATAAATTCTTGAAGAATTTCTTGATCGGCGAATCCTCCGCCGGCGCCCCTTCTTTGTCCCAACCCACCTTTTTGCCCTTGTCCCAGCCGGGAGGTGTTTTACCCTTCTTCGCCAGACCCGGAGGCAGATGACTCGTCGAGGTCTTTTTCTTGCCGTCTTCCCCCGTCAGAATATCCGCGACCGCGTCCGCGGCCTCATTCGTGATCCGGTCTCCCGCATCCGACTGCTGAGGATGGTCCTTCGCCTTCGGAGCCGCGAAAACCGGAGAAGCCGCCAAAACAAAGATCGCCATCATCGCCACTAATTTTTTCATGAGTCGTCCCTCCCCGTTCTTATCATGCTTTACTGTACCATTTATAACCTTACGACCAAATGAAATTTGAATTACAAACCCTTCATTCGCTGGGAGCCGGAAAACTCCGTAAGCTTACAGCTCCCGGTGCGTATGGTCGCAAAAAGGTTTGGTCTTGGCGTGTTTGCAGCCGCACCAAGAGACCAGCTTCTTTTCCTCTATCTTGACGACAAGGGGCCGAAACTCCGTCCCCTTGTGCGACCCATCGCAAAACGGCTGGTTTTTTGAAGATCCGCACGCGCACCACGCGTACGTCCCAGGTTCCATTTCAATCTTATATGACTTCTTTTGAGCGATGACTGGCTCGGCCATGGGCCCTCCCTTATTTTAGAGCGAGCTTCCTGAAAACCTCTATCCCCGTTGGATACACGTACGTGATGATGACAATACTGACCGGCACGAGGATCCAGCGCATCACGATCGACCTAAGGTGATCGTTCTTGATCCAAAGCGGCAGATACGTGCACGCCCCGAGAAGAACCGCGGAGCTCAACAGCCAAACGATCAGATCTATTTCCAGGAGTCGAGCTCCTTTTCCATTTGATTTCCGGCTTTCTTCATGTCCGCCTGAAGCTGTTCCGACGCTGTCTTTTTCGCACAGCCCGAAAATCCAGCGACCAAAATAACCATCATGATCAAAGCGACTGCTTTCATTTACGCTCCTCCTTTTGGGATATTTTTGTTAGTTGGGACAATGTGACATCATATTCGCACAATGGTCTGTTCTTTGTAAAGGGCAGCCACCCCTTGAACGTCAGAAACACCGCCAGGCTCCAGCCCATTAATTCCGCGACCGGCCAGCCCTCCACGCTCCGCATCATCTCGTCGGCTGGAAGAAAAAAAGACAATCCCAGCACAGCCAGACGGCCGATGACCGCGCCATACAGAAATGCCAGAAAGGTCTTAAGCGTGACGTTCGTGATATTCACCTTCGAGCGGACGAGCTCGTGGTAGCGCATGGTCGTTTCAGCGGCCCTGAAAGCGCAGAAGACGGCCGCGCAGGCGATCACTAGCTGAGAAAAATTGAACGGGTGGGTGAGATCACTTAAAAAGAGCTTGCTGCCGCCCATCATAATAGCCGTGATAAAAAGCACGATCGCCGCCACGCGGCTCCGGAAGCTTCCGATCGCGTAGCCCAGAAGAATGAAATTGACCGCATCGACGGCGCCCAAAGACCACCGGAAGACCAGGACGACGACCGTAAAATACACCACCCCGAGCGCATAGACAATATAAGAGAGCGCCCTCAAAAGGACAGCGGCCTCGCGCGCATCTGTTATGCGCCTGAGATCGAAGAGTGCTTTTAAAAGCGGGGTGGCCATTTTAGAGCTCTTTCGGGGATGCGCTGGATCCTGCGGCCCGGACCGCGGAGAGGATCATTTGGCGCAGTTTGCTTATCCGGCCCTCTTTTGAGCGGCCCGCGAACATCAAGGTCTGCTTCTCGCCCCGGTCATTCCGGTAATAGATATAAAGATATCTGAGCCAGCCCGTCAAACCCCCGACACCGGGCATTTCCATGTGCGTAAAATCTCCGAGTTCGACGTCTTCCGTCGCGACATCCGTGATCTCCGAAAGAAAGACCCTGAAATATTCCTTCTTTTTATCAATCGAACGGAACGCGAGCGATCTACCTTCGATCTCGAGGATCCCATCGGTCAGGCCTTCCAACTCAGCGCGGCCTTTGTAATAAGTCACGAGGCCCATTTCTACCGGAAGCTCTGTGCTGCGATGAACGATGAGAAAAATGAAGTAAACGA
>CAZBAY010000137.1:0-8255 GCA_964489945.1 uncultured Planctomycetia bacterium | reverse complement strand
CCGTGCGTCGAGGTATGCGAGTCGCCGCAGACGATCGTCGTGCCGGGGACCGTCAGCCCGAGTTCAGGGCCGATGATATGAACAATGCCTTGTTTGTCGCTGTTTAAATCGTAAAGACGGATCCCGAATTCCCGGCAGTTTTGAGAGAGCGCATCGACCTGCGCTTTTGAAATGGGGTCCTTGATGTTCATCCGGTCGTCCGTCGGGACATTGTGGTCCATCGTCGCGAAGGTGAGCTCCGGCCGGCGGACTTTGCGGTGCGTGATCCGGAGGCCCTCAAAGGCCTGCGGGCTCGTCACCTCATGCACGAGGTGCCGGTCAATATAAAGAAGCGCCGTCCCGTCGGAGAAGGTCGTGACGACGTGTGTGTCCCAGATCTTTTCGAAAAGTGTCCGTTTCATAAGTCCCCCATTATATACGCGCTTCGCTTAATTGGAAATAGGATTACATTCGTGTTATTATGCCTTTTACTCTATGAAAAAAACCCTCGCGCTTGTTCTCGTTATCTTAGTGTTCCTCGGCACCGGCTCAGGGGGCTACAAGAAGCGGGACACCTCCGGTTATGGCTACCAGGACACGCATATCCAGGACGACATTTACCGCGTGGACTTCGAAGGCGGTTCCAGCACCGAGTTCTCGGCGCTGAAGGACTACACGCTGCTTCGCTGCGCGGAACTCACACTTGAAAAAGGCTACGCGTATTTCGCGATCCTCGACGTCCATTCGGACACCCGCATCACGGTGTTCTCCTCGCCGGGATCTAATTACGAAGACCCCTTTTATCGCTATCGTGATTCCTTCTATTACAACCGCTACCGCGACTCGACGACGACGTTCGCTGAGCCCGTGCTTTCGCACACGATCCAGTGTTTCCGGGAGATGCCGGCCGGCGTTGCCACCCTGATCTACGACGCGCAACAGACCGCGGAAAATATCAAGGCGAAATACCAGTTGGAATAACGCATGTTAAAAAGTTTCAAATCCAGGATCTCCGTGACATTCTTCCTTGTCACGTCCCTCGTCTCCGTGCTTTTTTTCGCGACGCTTTACGTTCGTGCCGTCCAAAATGAGACGGAGAAACTCCGGCTCTACCTCAAGAACACGGCGGCGCTTGCGGCCGGTTTCCTCGACGGGGACGAGATCCTCAAAGTGCCGCTTCAGGAAGGCTGCGAAAAAAGCCTGATCCGCGAGGATCTCATTGAAAAGTTAAAAAAGATCGTCAAGGTCGACCCGCGTCTCGACGACGTGTACGTGATGGTCCCCAGCGGCACGGAGAACATTTTCCGTTTTGTCGCGAACGCGAATCAGGAAGAATCACCGGTCGGCTGCGGAGAGACCTACGACGTCGGCCGTTTTCCTCATATGGCGAACGCGTTGAAAGCGCCGGACGCGGACACAACGATCACGCGGGATAAATGGGGGGAGTGGCTGTCGGGATACGCGCCGATCCAGGATTTTGAGGGCCATACGATCGGGATTGTGGGGCTCGACATCGCCGCGCAGACCGTGCGGGAGCTCCAGGGAGTATTCCTGAGCCGTTTCTTTTTCGTGATGTCGATCGCGTTCGTCCTCGCGTTCCTCGTCGGGGCGTTGAGCTCCCAGTGGCTGACGCGCCCGATCGACCAGATCATCCGGGGGATGGAACGCGTCAGCGACGGCGACCTGAATTATTTCTTGAAGTCGATCCCGGAGACTGAGTTCAACCGCATCGTGACGATCTTCAACCGCATGACGGATTCTTTAAAAACCCTGATGACCCGGCATGAAAAAACGGTGAGGGAAAGCGAACGAGTGGCCCGCGAGCTTGAGATCGCCGCGGAGCTGCAGAAAATGGCGCTCCCGGCGGGCCCTCCCGAGGTGGACGGCCTGGATATCGCCGCCACGAGCATCGCGGCGAAGGAGGTCGGGGGCGATTACTTTGATTTTCTGGACCTGGGTCCGGGAAAAACAGGGTTCGTCATCGCCGACGCGGCGGGAAAAGGATTTTCGGGGACGCTTTATATGACGAATTCCCGGAGCGTGTTTCGCGTCATTTCGTCGGAGGAAAAGGTCCCCCGCGTCGCCTTAAGCCGCACGAATGATTTTATTTCGAAGGACGCGTCTTCCGCGAAGGGCCTTTTCATCACATTCCTTTATTCGATCTACGATGAAAAAACGAGGGAACTCACCTGCGCCAACGCGGGGCATTATCTTCCGATCATTTACAGCGGCAAAACTAAAAAGTTCAGGACGCTCAGCGCTTCAGGTCTCCCTCTGGGGATCTATCCCGACCAGGAGTACCCGGAGGAAACGGTGAAGCTCGCGCCCGAAGACGTCGTTGTCATGTACACGGACGGCGTCATCGAAGCCTCCAATTCCCGGAAGGACATGTTCGGCCTGACGCGCCTCATGAAGCTCGTCGAAGACAGCGCGCATCAAAGCGCGTCCGCCATTCTTGAAAAAGTGGAAGCTGACATGCGCGCGTTCGTCGGCGCGGAGCCCCCGTTCGACGATATGACGCTTCTTATTTTCAAGGTAAAATAGAACCTACGTAACACAGGGCTCCCTTAACTCAGTAGTGTTTGACAAGGCTAATTCTCTCTGATAATCTGTCACGATAATCACTTTATAAAAGTCTTCGAAAATTGAAATTATCCCTCAAATTCATCACGATCTTCCTGTGTCTCTTCACGATCGCCGGATGCGCGGCGTCGGAGAAGGATGACCCCAACACACTGACGGTCTGGCACTGGATGTCGGACCGCGAAGAAGCCTTCCAGGAACTCGCCAAGCGTTACGCAGCCTCCGGTCAACTAAAAGTCAAATTCGAGCTTTACGCGCCTTCCGAAGCGTACACGCAGAGGGTCAAAGCGGCCGCTCAAACCAGCACGCTTCCGGATATTTTCGGCGTTCTCGGCGAGAGCCGGGATTTCGCCAGCTTCGTGAAGTCGGGCCATATCGCGGACCTCACGGCGGAGTTCAACCGGAAAGAAGGCGCGCGTATTTGGAAAGACAAACTCTTCGAAAAAGCGGTGTCCGTCAACCAATTCCTGCCCGGCAACGAATACGGGGTGACCCCCGGCATTTACGGCATGCCGCTCGACGTGACGACGATCCAGATGGTCTACAACAAAAGGCTTTATGAGGCGGCCGGGCTCGATCCCAACGCACCGCCGACGTCGTGGGAAGAATTCGTCAGGCATTGCCGCATCCTCAAAGACAAAGGGTTTCCCCGCTTTGTGAGCGGCTTCGGCGAGATCTGGATGATCGACGCGCTGGCCTCCAACTTCGCGATGAACATCATGGGCGAGAAAAAATTCTTTGATACGTACGCGGGAAAAGTCCCTTACACGGACCCGGACTGGATCAGGGTGCTGTCTCTCTTCAAGGAAATGACGGACGAGAAGATCCTCGTCGAGGGCGCCGTCACGATGGTGAACAAGACCGCCGAGCAGACCTTCGCCAATGAGCGGGCTGTCTACGCGTTCAACGGTTCCTGGTGCGTCAATGTCTACAAAGGGATGAACCCGGACCTGCGCTACGGCGCGATGCTTCCGCCGCGCGTGACGAACTTGAACCCCATGAAGATCTGGGGCGGGGCGGGGGGATCTTTGGTCGTGAATAATAATTCCCCGCGGCGCGACGCGGCGATCGAATTTTTGAAATGGCTCACGCTGGACGACCAGCAGGCGTACCTCGCGACCGCGACCGAGAACCTTCCCGCGAACAAGGGAAGCTTGAAGCAGATCAGCCCCATTCTGGCGGAATTCGCCGATGATGTCGACAACACGGTCCACCCAAACAATTATCCGGTCCATGAAGATCCGGCGGTCGTCGAAGCGTTCGATAAGGGGATCCAGTCCATATTGATCGGGGAAAAGACCCCGGAAGCGGTGGCCGCGGACGTGCAGAAGGTCAAGGAAAAGGTCCTCAAGAAAAAAAACCAGGCGTAAAATGTCTCCCGCATGATCTGGTATTATAAAATTAGGCAGTTCGTCGGAAATTACATCTTCATCCTGCCTGCCCTCGCTCTCTTCGCCACGTTCAGTGTTTATCCTTTTTTCAAAGTCTTCCAGCTTTCCGTCACGCATTGGGATGGCATTTCGCCGACGACGCTCTATGTCGGCCTCGAAAATTTCAAGGACCTTTTTACGGACAACCCGGTGTTCTGGCTTGCGATGCGGAACGCTTTTTTTGTGACGTTTCTGGCGCTGACGGCGCAGAACCTTTTGGCCCTGTTCCTCGCGATCCTCTGCGACCGGGAGATCAAGGGCGGGAACATTTACCGCGTCATTTTTTACCTGCCGCCGGTCCTGTCTGGGATCGTGGTCGGTCTCATCTGGAACTGGATCTATGACGGCAATTACGGGCTTCTCAACCATTTTCTGAGCTTCATCGGATTGGGGGACCTGTCGCGCGCCTGGCTTTCGGATCCGAAGACCGCGCTCATCGCTGTGTCGGTCATACACATGTGGAAGGGGTTCGGGTGGGGGTTCGTGATCCTTTTGGCGGGACTGCAGAGCATCCCGCGCGAGCTTTATGAGGCGGCGCGCGTGGACGGGGCGAGCTCTTGGATCGTATTCAAGAACATCACGGCGCCGCTGATGATCCCGGTGTTCATCCTCGTTTCGATCCTGACGATCCTGGGCACGATGCAGATCTTTGACATTGTCATCTCCACGACGGGGGGAGGCCCGGGCTACCACACGGAAGTGCCGGTCACTCGTATCGTGTCGATGATGATCGGCTCCTCCAAGTTCGGCTACGCCTGCGCGATGGGCGTTGTTTTCGGCCTCATTCTCCTGGCGATCTCGATGGTCCAGATCCGCGTGTCCAAAATGATGAGGCAAGTGTAATGCAGCTCACCAAGTGGTTCGCCGCTGATCCCGCCACGCTTGAGATCAATTATTCTCACATCAAACGCGGCACGCTGACCTTTTTTATCCACTGTTTTCTGGTGATCGTGTCCTTAAGCTGTCTTTTCCCTTTGTGGTGGGCGTTCGCGTCAAGCCTCAAGACCCAGCAGACGGTTTTTAATGACCTGAGTTTTTTTCCGAAAAACCCTCAGTGGTCCAATTACTTTTACGCCTGGACGAAGGCCGATTTCGGGATGTATTTCCTGAACAGCCTTTTTTACACGGTCGTTGTCGTGGTTGGCGTCATCCTCATCGCGTCGATGGCGGCCTATGCGTTCTCGCGGCTCAATTTTCCGGGGAAAAATATTCTTTTTATCCTTCTGATCTCGACGATGATGATCCCGATCCCCGGCTCATTCATCGCGCTGTACGTCCTTTTGAACAAATTGCACCTTGTGAACACGCGGTTGGGTTATATTCTCCCGCAGATCAACGGGGGGCTCGCGCTCGGGATCTTTTTGCTGAAAACTTTTTTTGACGACTTGCCCAAAGAGCTTGAGGATTCGGCCAGGATCGACGGCTGCGGACGCCTTCGTGTCTATTGGCACATCGCGCTGCCGCTGGCGCGGCCCGCGATCGCGGTGCTGGCTATTTTCAATATCCTCGCCGTGTGGAATGAATACCTTTTGGCGATGCTGGTCCTGTCAGACAAGGAGTTGATGCCGCTTCAGAGAGGGCTCATGGTTTTCCAGGGCGCGCATATTACGCAGTACCCGCTTCTCATGGCGGGCATTGTCATCACGATCCTGCCGGTCCTTGTCGTATACCTGATGCTGCAAAAACATATCATTAAAGGGATCACCGCCGGAGCCGTCAAGGGATGAGAAAGCTCTTTTCGCCCGCCATTCTCCCGTTTTGCCTTCTTCTTTTACCTTTTTCCGTTCACGCCTGGGGCGCCGATCAGCAGGGGACCGAAATGCTCAACGCGCATGGCGAAAAAATGGAGATGAATTTCAAGCTCTACGATCCCGGCTCCGAGACGGTCGTGGATTACGCCAAGTACGGGACCCTTGTGGGGGTCGGCACTGAGCAATACAAGTACAAGGTCACCGATCGCAAGGGCCTTTCCGCCGCCGTCGGTGAGGGCGTTTATCCGAATAACGCCGTCTACAAAGATCCCGCTTACCGCGTGCTCGTCACGAAGGGAAAACTTTCCGGAAGCCAGTGGGATTACGTCAACATAGACGACCAGCAGCTGACTTTTTACAAATGGGCCACCTCCCACGACACGATGGGCGTACAGCAGTACTACACGGCGCTGGCCCTTGAGAAGCTGGGGGAGACCGCCCACGCGATCAAAGCCTACCACGCGGTCGTCGTTCATTTTCCGAAGGACATCGGCTGGACCGTGTTCCACACGCCCATTTACATGTCGCGGCTGGCGATCGACCGCATTGAATACCTGACGAGAAAATATCCGGAGCTGGGTTTGAAACTCGTCGACGCGAAGGTCCAGATCGAGAACGGCTACGATTTCAACATCACGAACGACCGCTTCACCGTGAACCCCGGCAGGTTTATTCAGGTCAAGCCGAAAGAGCTTAGACCCAAGCGGGTCAATCTAAATAAGGCCGGCGTCGCCCAAAAGATCGGGAAGGGGCCCGTGCAGCTCATCCAATTCAAGAACGGACATTGGCAGATGCGCGTCGACGGCAAGCCTTTCCTCGTCAAAGCGGTCGCTTACAGCCCGTCACCGGTGGGGAAATCCCCTCATGAAGGGTACAATCTCGATTCATGGGCTGTGTCGGACCTGAACGGCAACGGCAAGATCGACGGGCCCTTCGATGCCTGGCTGGATAAGAACAAAAATAACAAGCAGGACCCCGATGAAAAGCCCGTGGGCGATTTCGCGCTGATGAAAGCCATGGGCGTCAACGCGATACGGCTGTATCACCACCCGATGAACAAAGAGCTTCTCCGGCAGCTCTACAAAGATTACGGCATCCGCGTCATCCTGGGGGACTTATTGGGCATGTACGCGGTGGGCTCCGGCGCGGAGTGGTTCAAGGGAACGGACTATACAGACCCCGCCCAGCAGGAAAGCATGAAGGCCAGTGTCCGGAAGCTCGTGATGGAACACAAGGATGAGCCGTATGTGCTGATGTGGATGCTTGGCAATGAATCCAACTACGGGGAACCCGGCGATCCCGCCAAAGACAAGGTCGGCTTCGGAAGCCAGGCCAAACTCCAGCCCGAAGCCCATTACCGGTTCGTCAACGAGGTCGCGGGAATGATCAAATCGATCGACCCTAACCACCTCGTCGGCTACTCGAACGGGGAAGTTGTCACTATTGATATTTTAGCAAACTCCGGTCATAATATAGATATCTTCGGGGTCAATGCCTACCGGGGTTCATCAGGTTTCGGCCGCAGTTTTTGGGAAGACGTCAGGGATCACTTAGGGAAGCCCGTTCTTATCACCGAATACGGCTGTCCCGCGCATTTCGCGGGTAAAAGCCAGGATTTTGCCGAAGAAAAGCAGTTAGAATATCACCGGGGCAATTGGGAAGACATCCTGCGGAACCGCGCCGGATCTGAAGTCGGCAACGCGATCGGCGGGGTTGCTTTTGAATTCGTGGACGAGTGGTGGAAGGGTGGTCCGCCCCCCAAATTCAGCGCCTCTGCCCAGGAAACGAGCGGGGATTTCCAGGCCAATTTCCCCGACGGCTGGATGTATGAGGAGTGGCTGGGCGTTGTCACACAGGGAGACGGCAGTCAGTCTCCTTATATGAGGCAACTGCGGAAGACGTACGACTATTACAAGAAAGCGTGGAACCGCTAGACAAGTTTCTGCGCGAATAACAGGAGGAAATACCCATGCATCGCAAGCTCGCTTTAACGGTTCTGGCCGTATTTTTGGGCGTCGGGGCCGCTTTTCTGAACGCTCACGCGGAAGGCCTCACGTTCAAGCCTTTCCCGGTTTACACGGATGCCAAATCCCCGGACAATCACTATATCCCTTCCGGCTGGATGGGGGATTACGGGGACATCTCAATGAACGACAAGCACCTGGACAACCCCCACGGTGGTTCTACCTCCATCAAGGTCGCCTATTCTCCCAAAGCGACTCAAGGCGCTCGTTGGGCAGGCGTCTACTGGCAGAACCCCCCGAACAACTGGGGAACCAGACCCGGTGGTTATGACCTCACAGGCGCTACAAAGGTCACGTTCTGGGCCAGGGGTGAAAAGGGCGGAGAACGCGTCGAGGAGTTCAAGGTCGGAGGCGTCACCGGCGAATACGCAGACTCTGACGTCGCGGGTATCGGCCCTGTCGTTCTCACCAGCGACTGGCAGCAATTCACGATAGACCTCGAAGGAAAAGACCTTTCCTCGATCTCCGGCGGATTCTGCTGGGCCACG
>CAZBAY010000136.1:0-13481 GCA_964489945.1 uncultured Planctomycetia bacterium | reverse complement strand
CACTGACGCCACGATCGACAGCTACAGCACGTTTTTCGACAACGGCCACCGCAAGTCCACTGGCCTTGAGACCTATCTGAAGAACAAGGGCGTGGACGAAGTGTATTTGGCCGGTCTCGCCACCGATTACTGCGTCAAATTCTCCGCCCTTGACGCCGTGAAGCTCGGTTTCAAGACGCATGTGATCCTCGACGCCTGCCGTGGCATTGACCTAAAATCGGGCGACGTCAATCTTGCCGTCGAAGAAATGAAACGCGTTGGCGTCCATATTTTGGAGAGTAAAGAACACCTCTGATGCGTCCGCCCAAATATCTATTCCCAGAGTCCAACACGATCGACAATCTCCCGGATTCCAGGGTAGGGCTGTGGATCGCTCTGGCCGCCTGCCTCAGCCTGTTTCTTGAATTAATGATCATCCGTTTTCATTCGACCTCTTTCCATTTATTTACTTATTTCAAGAACGTCAGTCTTTTATCCTGTTTTTTAGGTTTGGGCATTGGTTATTCAAGGGGATCCAAAAGCCCGTTCCTTCTGACGCTAGCCCTTCCCTTGCTGGGTCTGCAAATTATTCTGATCCAACTGCTTCGACATGCCATCCCAGAGATGAACTTGCTCAACCCCATTTCAGAGCAGCTGACAATGGGTATTCTTCAGGCGGACGACGTGCTTAAGACCGTTTTTGCCTATTTGTTTTTGGCATTGGTTTATTTCGTCAACGCCTTATGTTTTATTCCTTTTGGCCAGTTAGTTTCGCGTCTGATGCTGCGGAAGCAAGGGCTGGCTTCTTATGGTTGGAATTTAGCCGGCAGTGTATGCGGCATCGTTATTTTTTCCGTTCTTTCATTTATGTGGACGCCGCCATCCGTGTGGCTTATTTTCGCAACGCTGCTTCTCGCGGCCTTCTTCTATAAGGATTTGATCAATTTTTTACTGTCAATATTAGTGTGCATCGTCGCTCTTCTATTTTTAACTTCGCCACCTCCTCCGGGTCAGCTTAATATTTATTCGCCCTATCAGATCTTGACACTGGCTCATTTCGGAGGGTATCCCCCGACTTTATTGACGGGCAATGCCTACTATCAAAAAATACTCAATTTGAGCAAGGATGAGATCAAAAAAGATCCGGCACTGAAAGTCTGGTCCGGGCACTATGAATTGCCCTATTTTTTTAAGCCGGAGCCGGAAAATGTTCTGATAGTGGGTAGCGGGGCGGGAAATGATGTGGCCGCCGCGTTGCGCCGCGGCGCCCGGCAGATAGACGCTGTCGAGATCGACCCCGCCATTCTCTCGATCGGGAAGAAATATCACCCTGAATCCCCTTATCAGGCCGGCAATGTCCATGCCGTCGTCGATGACGCGCGTACATTTATTCGTCACACAGATAAGCGGTATGATCTGATCGTGTACGGCCTTTTGGATTCCCACGTTCTGCTGTCCGGCAGGGGAGGCATCCGGTTGGATAGTTATGTTTATACGACGGAGGCGTTCCGGGAAGCGCGTAAAAAACTGAAAGAGGGAGGTGTCATCTGTCTGACCTTTGCCGTCCTGAGCCAAGAGTTGGGACGGAAATTATTTTTAATGCTTCAGGAGGCGTTCGATGGGAGCAGGCCGATCGTCTATCGGACGGCTTATGATGGCGGCGTTGCATTTCTGTGCGGTGATAAGTTGGCGGCCGCTCCGTTGCGGTCCCTGAGCGGGTTCGAAGAGGTCACTCGCGTGTTCGCTGATAAGAAGTTGCGTGCCGACAAAGCCACCGATGATTGGCCGTTCTTTTATATGCCGGTAAGAAAATACCCTTTAACCTATGTTGCCATGGTCCTCATCCTTTTAGCTCTGTCAGGGCTGTTCGTTTATAAAAGTGTCCCCGATCTTAGGGGAGGTTTTTCGGCTCCGTGCTTTTTTCTGGGGGCGGGTTTCATGCTTTTGGAAACCAAAGCGATAACCGAGCTGGCGCTTGTTTATGGCAGCACCTGGATGGTTATCAGCGCGGTGATCACAGGCATTCTCATTATGTCATTTTTAGCCAATTTTTTGGTCATGAAACGGGGGGAGCCCGGCTCGATCATTACATATGGGTTGCTTTCCTTTTCACTGATCGCAGGTTTTGGAATGACATTTCTTGATCTAAGTGTCTTCCCGTCCTGGTTATCCCGAATCATGGCGACCGCGCTCTTGACGCTTCCGTTATTTTTTTCGGGTTTGGCTTTTTCCAGTGAACTGAAAAAGGGTGTCACCGCGTCGATCGCGATCTCTTCGAATTTGCTGGGCGCCATGCTGGGAGGATTTCTTGAATACAACTCCATGTATTTCGGTTACCGGGCGCTCTACTTGATCGCGCTGGTCGCGTATGGATGCGCTTTCTTGGTTTCTGTGAGACCAAGCGGTCTTAAGTAGGCACCCTCCTCGGATCTTCCAGTAAGTCCTGGATCTCAAAGTCGGCTGCGCCGAACTCCTTCGCGATCGCGATGACCTCGGGGCAGACCTCGTAGTTCTCCCTCAAAAGGGCCTCTTTTAAGTAGAGCAGGGCGGTCAGCTTGACCGGGTGCTTTACGATCCGTCTTCTCCTTGGCCTTGGAAATTCAACCGTTCTTATCATCTTAGCCTCCATTTAAACAAAAAACCCATTACCGTTAAGGTAATGGGTTGTTTAGGTTACTGTAACTTCTTTACTACGAACTACTTACAGCCTGAAACCTCCTTCACAACCCACGACCGGCATGCGCTTAGCCGCGCAAAGGTGATAGGGCATAACAAAGCCCTGCCACGCGGCCTTCGCCGTGCGGTAAATGGATACGACGTTGTGAATGAAGTTCATTTTTATCATGTTCAGGTTAGGAATTATAACTCAACAGCGGATCATTTTCAAGAGGGTTGTGATAAAATAACCGCCTCAAACTTCTATGGCTAATAACGCGGACATCCTCAATATTTTAAGAAAAGTCGAAGATCCCGACCTCCACAAGGACATCGTTTCGCTCGGTTTTGTCAAAGAAGCGAAGGTGGAGGGGGACACGGCCACCTGCGTCATTGAGCTCACCACGCCCGCTTGCCCCGTGAAGGACGATTTGAAAGAGCAGGCGAGAAAATTGATCGCTTCGCTTCCGGGGATTAAAACGGTGAACATTCAAATGACAAGTCAGGTACGCACGACCGCCGCCCCGCAGCGGGAGAAACTCATTCCCTCCGTTAAGAACGTTATCCCGATAGCCAGTGGCAAGGGCGGCGTCGGCAAATCAACGGTCAGCGCCAATATCGCGCTGGCGCTTGCGTCCACGGGCGCCAAGGTCGGACTGATGGACGCGGACGTCTACGGGCCGAGCATTCCGACAATACTCGGCATCTCGGAGAAACCGCTTGCCGCCAATAATCGCATCCTTCCGGTCGAGAAATACGGTCTTAAGGTAATCTCGATGGGGCTTTTCGTGCCGGCGAACGAAGCGGTGATCTGGCGCGGCCCGATGCTCCATAAAATGGTGAACGATTTCTTGGCGGTTGTGGAATGGGGGGAGCTTGATTACCTCATCGTGGACCTTCCGCCCGGCACCGGGGATATTCAGCTTTCGCTCTGCCAGACAATCCCCGTGACGGGGGCTGTCGTTATTTCCACGCCGCAGGACGTGGCCTGGAACGTGGCGCAGAAAGCCATCATGATGTTCGATAAATTGAACGCCCCTGTTTTGGGCATCATCGAGAACATGAGCCATTATCTTTGCGGGCACTGCAACACGAGAGAGGATATCTTCGGCTCGGGCGGCGCCAGAAAAGCGGCTGAAAGGCTTGGTATCCCTTTCCTGGGGGAGATCCCGCTTCTTACCTCGATCCGCTCCACCGCCGACAAGGGCGACCCGATCGTTCACTCAGATCCGTCGAGCCCCATCTCCAAAAGCATTTTGAAAATCGCGGAAAATCTCGCGGCGCAGGTGAGCATACGCGACATCCAAGGGGAAACAAAAACCGTTCCTGCCAAGATAGGCCCGCCAGGCGAACCCAAGATCGAGATCGAGTGGAGCGACGGCAAGAAAAGCGTCTATGGGGCGAGGGATCTGAGACTGGCCTGTCCCTGTGCGGGATGCGTGCATGAAGTCACGGGAAAGAAACTACTTGATCCCAAGTTTGTGCCGGCCGATGTCCGGGCCGTGGCCATCAACGCGGTGGGGCGCTACGCGCTTCAGATCAATTGGAGCGACGGCCACAATACCGGAATTTATGCTTTTGACAAGCTTAGGAAGCTGGGTTAAAATTTACACTTCATTTTAAGGAGCGTTGCATGTTGAAAACAGCGGTTTTGGGATATCCCCGCATCGGGGACGATCGGGAATTAAAGAAGGCAACAGAGGCCTACTGGAAAGGCGAAATTTCGAAAGAAGCCCTGCTCGAGGCCGGCCGCGAGATCCGTAAGAAAAACTGGCTTCTCCAGAAAGAGGCCGGCATCGACATTATTCCCTCGAACGATTTCAGTTTCTACGACCAGGTGCTGGACATGACCGCGCTTTTAGGAGCGGTGCCTGCCCGCTACGCCTGGGATCAGGAGGTCGTGGACCTCGACACGTATTTTACGATGGCCCGTGGCGGCAAGGTTCTCGCGATGGAAATGACGAAATGGTTCGATACGAATTACCATTATATTGTCCCCGAGTTCCACAAAAATCAGGGTTTTGAGATCGCCTCTGACAAACCATTCGCCGAATTTAAAGAGGCGTTGGCTCTGGGGATCAAAACGCGGCCGGTCCTCGTCGGCCCCGTCACTTATCTTGCGCTTGGAAAATCAAAAGACGCGAATTTTTCTGCTTTCAAACTTTTGGGCCCTCTCCTCAAAGCCTATGTGGACATTCTGAAAGACCTGAAGGCGTTGGGCGCCGAATGGGTGCAGATAGACGAGCCTGTCCTCGCGCTCGATCTCGGCACGGAGGCCAAAAGCGCTTTCAAAAAAGCCTACACGGTTTTCGCCAAAGAAGTTCCGGGGCTGTCTCTCATGCTCACGACCTACTTTGGGCCGCTGAATGAAAATCTGAAGCTTGCCGCTTCGCTTCCGGTGGCGGGACTCCATGTGGATCTGGCGAGAGCACCTGAACAGTTGCCGGCGGTTTTAAGAGCTTTCTCTAAAGATAAAGTCCTCTCTCTTGGCGTCGTGGACGGCCGGAATATCTGGAAAAGCGACCTCGAAAGGATCCTCAAAACGCTCAAGCCGGCCGTGAAGAAACGGGGGGAAGAGTGTTGCGTGATCGCCTCCTCCTGCTCGCTTATCCACACGCCGCTAGATCTCGACAATGAAAAAAATTTGGATGCGGACCTTAGGCGCTGGCTTGCCTACGCCAAACAAAAGTTAAATGAGATCGCACTCATCGCCAAGGCCCTGTCCGGCGGTGAACGGTCCGTCGCTGCCGAGCTTAAGCAGAACAAGACGGATATTCAAAGCCACCGCAAGAGCCCCCGGGTCCATAAAAAGGCGGTCGCGCAGCGGCTTCGCTCGGTGAAACCCAAAGACACCTCCCGCAAAAGCTCTTTTAAAGTCAGGCAGAAGATCCAGCAGGAACGATTGGGCCTGCCGCTTTTCCCAACGACGACGATAGGCTCATTTCCCCAGACGGCGGAAGTCCGCCAGGCGAGGGCGCAGTTCAAAAAGGGCGTCCTTTCCGCAAAGCAGTACAACGATTTCCTCAAAGACAAGACGCGGGATGCCGTTAAGCGGCAGAACGAGATCGGTCTCGATGTGCTGGTCCACGGCGAATTTGAGCGTAACGACATGGTCGAATATTTTGGCGAACAGCTCGAAGGTTTCGCGTTCACGAAGAACGGCTGGGTGCAGTCCTACGGATCGCGCTACGTGAAGCCTCCGGTGATCTACGGGGACGTGACGCGGCCGAAACCCATGACGGTCGAATGGAGCCGGTACGCCCAGTCTCAGACGAAAAAATGGATGAAGGGGATGCTCACGGGTCCGATCACGATCCTCCAGTGGTCCTTTGTGCGGGACGACCAGCCCCGGAGCGCCACCGCCAGGCAGATCGCGCTGGCGATCCGCGATGAGGTCCGCGATCTCGAGAAAGCGGGGATCGCGATCATCCAGATCGACGAGCCCGCGATCCGTGAAGGCCTGCCGCTCCGCAAAACAGACTGGGCCAAGTACCTGAAATGGGCCGTCGAAGCGTTCAAGCTTTCCTCTTGCGGCGTGGAGGACCGGACCCAGATCCATACGCATATGTGCTACAGCGAGTTCAACGACATTATTAAATCTATCGCCGCGATGGACGCGGACGTCATTTCCATCGAGACCTCCCGGTCCCAGATGGAGCTTTTGGGCGTCTTCGCGAAATTCAAGTACCCGAATGAGATCGGGCCGGGCGTATACGATATCCATTCTCCGCGCGTGCCCTCCCTCGGGGAGATGCAAACGCTTCTCGAGAAAGCCGGCCGCGTCATTCCGCGGCGGAATCTCTGGGTCAACCCCGACTGCGGCTTGAAAACCCGCGGGTGGGAAGAAACGACGTCGGCTTTGAAAGCGATGGTCCAGGCCGCCCGGGCGATGAGGGGAGCGAAGGTTGCCGACAGACGAACGGTTCAAGCAGGGTCTACGGCTTTTTAACGAAGGAAAATTCTTCGAATGCCACGACGTGATCGAGGCGTTGTGGCTGGAAACAGACCGCGGCGACCCCTGCCGGGATCTCTACAAAGGGGTCATTCAAGCGGCCGCGTCGCTCTATCAGTACCAGCGCGGAATCCTCAGCGGCGCCAAGGCGCTTCTTCAGACCTCCACCTCTCACCTCAAAAAATATGCCCCAGTCGCATTAGGTCTCAATGTCCAAAAGCTCATGGACGACATGAGTTCTTTTTTTAGCAATCCCCAAATAACCCCTTTTCCAATTCTAGAATTTCATATCGATTAACTAATCGTGTTATACTACTAGTATGAGAGGGTTAATGAGCATGCTAATACCGATTTTTACGCTTACATCGGCTTTCGCTTGGGGCGGTGGAGAGGATGTTCATCTCGAGCCTCGGAGGGCGATGGTCCATCAATTGAAGCTCTACGGGATCACGGATCCCGCGGTGCTTGAGGGGATGCAGAAAGTGGAGCGGCATCTTTTTGTCGATCGCTCCGTTCAGGAATACGCTTACGAGGATACGCCGCTTCCTATCGGGCGCGACCAGACGATCTCCCAACCTTATATTGTGGCCTACATGACGGAGGCGGCCAGGCTCAAGGCAGGCGACCGGGTATTGGAGATAGGGACCGGCTCAGGCTATCAGGCCGCCATCCTGGCCGGGATCGTCAAGGAAGTCTACACGGTCGAGATCATCAAAGAACTGGCCGAGGACGCCGAAAAAAGGCTTAAAGGGCTGGGTTATCAGAATGTCAACGTGAAGCATGGCGACGGGTACGAGGGGTGGCCCGAAAAAGCGCCCTTTGACGCGATCATTGTGACCGCCGCGCCGGACCAGGTCCCGAAAAAACTCCTGGAACAGCTCGCGATCGGTGGTAGAATGGTCGCTCCCATCGGCTCTTTTTTTCAGGATCTTTATCTCTACACCAAAACGGAGCGCGGGATCGAGAAGAAGAAGCTGCTTCCGGTCAGGTTCGTGCCGATGGTCAACCAAGAGCGATAATATGAATATTCGGGATCGTTGGGAAAAAGCGCTAAAGCGCACGGAGATCGTCCGGCCTAGAGTCCATCCGCTGGACACTTTTGGGGCCACGCATCTCCGTTACATCTTTCTCGCCGAGTCGACCGTGAACTCCGGCGACACCGTTGTGCGCAAAGGGGAGGTGGTCGTCGAAAAACCATCCCTCATCCTTCCTTTCAACACGCCGAGGTTCGAGGGGTTCGATTTTGAGGAAAAACTGCATCTCAACCCCGATTTCCTTATGAATTTTCTCCTCGTCAGGGGCGTCGTTTTCCCGTCTCTCAAGTACAACAACAAGACGGACGCGCTGGAGGTTTTTGAGGGGCGGCTCAACAAGGCGATCGAGCACTATGGGAATTTTCTGCAGCGCTCGGAGGATGTCCACACAGGCCTTCTCGCCGGCACGGAGGACAACTGGCAGTTTTCGGTGCTGATCTTTATCTGCGGGCAGGTCGCGCGCTCGGCCGACAACGACCTGAAGAAGCTTTTTGAGGACTACCAGAAAAAAAGCGGGCTCGCCGGGCTTTCCTAATTTACTCCCTGATCGTTTTTACGTGAAGATCTCGAAATGGATGTGCTCTTTGGGCACGCCCATTTCGAGGAGCGTTTTCTTGAGCTGCTGGCACATCGGGACGAGGCCGCAGCCGTAGAAGGCACAGTTGTCGAACTGCCCGCCGAACCTTCTTTTTATGATCTCCTGGACGTAAACCGTTTCTCCGGTCCAGTGGCGGGGCTTGGAGATCGTCAGAAGAAGGTGAAAATTCTTGTGCCGCGCCTCAAGCGCGCGCCATTCATCGAGATAGAGGATCTCGTCCTCGTGGCGGTTGCCGAAAATGAGCCAAATTTCCTTGTCGCAGCCTTTTTCATAGAGGTTTTGGATCATGCCGCGCATCGGAGCGACCCCCGTGCCTGTCGCGATAAAAACGAGGTTATCCGGCCAGGGCTCGCGGATCGTGAAAACGCCGTAGGGGATGCTTGTGTGCAGGACGTCGCCTATCTTGAGGCCGAAGAACCACGTGGAAACGTACCCGCCTTCAACCAGCTTGATACAGAGTTCGACTTGATTTTTGAGGGAAGGGGAGGAGGCGATCGAATAGGGCTTTTTGTGGGGCTTGCCCTCTTTCTCTAGGTGGACCATCATGAACTGGCCGGCCTTGAAAGCCGTGTCCGCTTCGGGGGCGTAATCGAGGACGAAATGCTTGACCGTGGTCGAGAGCTCCACGATCTTAGTCACCTTCGCGTCGTAAAATCTCGGTTTTTCCGCGGGCATGAGCCCTCCTCTTGATCTCTCGGCCGATTATACTATTTTTTACAAAAGCGGCGCAATGATTTATAATGAATAAATGATACGTTCAGTCGTCGGCCTCATCCGGAACCTCCAGTCCAACGCCTCGCCCGCGGAAGTGGCCTTGGGCGGGGTGCTCAGCCTCTATATCGGCTTCACGCCCTGGAGTGGCTCGCACCAGCTTTTTCTTTTTCTCCTGTTCTTCCTTTTAAAGATCAACCGCGCGGCAACGCTCCTGCTCCTTCCTTTAATGAAGCTCATCACTCTTTTGGGCCTGAGTTACCTGGCGGACACGGTCGGCTTTTATCTTTTAACGGAAGTGCCAGTGTTGGCCGGTTTCTGGGCGTGGGTGACGCGCGCCCCGGTCCTGGCCTACCTTAATCTCAATCAAACGGTCGTGCTGGGCGGCTTCGTCATCGCTCTGGCTCTTTCGCTGCCCTTTTATTTTTTGATTTGCTGGCTGATCGGCCTTTACCGGAGGAGCCTCGGGCAAAAGATCGCCCAGTGGAAAATGACGCGGTGGCTGAATGGCCTGGGCATCGTGAAATGGATCTCAAGCTGGTGGCCTAAAGCCGAATGAAGCCTAAACTCTCCTTCCTCAATCTCAGAGGCGTTGTGACGCTGGTCGCGGTCCTCGCGCTGGTCGACGTCGGCGTCGCGTTCGGCCTGGCGCCCATCCTGACGCGTTTTACGCAGGACCAGTTCAACCAGTTTTCCGATACGAAGATCGTCATCGGCAGTGTCCGCTTTCATCCGGCGCTTTTGTCCTTCGGAGTCTCCGGCATTGAGGTATTCGACCCGCAGAGCCAGACCCGCCTTTTTCAGGCCGAGCACGCCAGTCTGCGGCTCAGCCCCGTTTCGCTTTTAAGCCGGAGGCTCGGTTTTTCGAAGATCACGCTGAAGAACGTGGAGCTTGAGGCGGTGCAGGACACGACGGGGCGTTACAACTTCGAGATGGGGCCGAAGCCCACCAAGATGGAGATGCTCAAACAGCTTGTCCGTAAAGACGATCTATACGGCCGCCTTTATGAGAATTTTAAAAAGCTCACGGAAATGAACCGCCGCGCGAAACGCAAACCGGACGGCCCCCCTGAGAACGAGGTCGTGGAGCTGGCGAAGGGGAAACTCATCCGTTTTGATATCGCGCGCGACCCGATTTTTGAGGTGGGGCATTTTGAATTGGTGAACGGGACGTTTGTTCTAAAGGAAAAAGGAGGAAGTGTCCCACCGTTCCGGCACGTTCATATTTTGCTACAAAATTTCAAATTCTACCGGTCCAAGGAGGTCTCTTTTAGCGTACTTGAGGCGAGGGGAAAATTTGAAGCGGAGAAGAAGGGATCATTCGATCTGGATGTCCGGCAAAAAAATGAAACGGCCACCGTGAATGCGGATGTCAGCAACCTCGATCTGGCGGCCTTCGCGCCGGTTTACGAGGATTCGCTTCCGGTGTCTTTCCAAAAGGGATTTTTATCGCTGGATTCGAAAAGCCGCATGACGGGGGATGCTCTTGAATCCGAAACCCGCCTGAAGCTCACCGAGCACGTGATGGTCGCGAAGAAGACATTGGGCGTCTGGGAGGGTCCGACGGGGCCCATCGTCGATGCGATCAATAGGCGGCCGGCCTTTGAGATAAAATTCCGCATCGGCGGCACGCCCGACAAGCCATCCTTTTCCGGATTTCAGCAGGTCGTTATGGACCTGCTGAAAGAGGACCTCCAGCAGCTCGCGGCCGGCGGCTGGAAAGATAAGATCAAAAGCTTTTTTTAATTATCTTGCCGCCGCGACGGCGGAAGTCTTTACCTTATCGATCGCCGCCTGGTAGTTTGGTTCCTGCGTCACTTCCTTCACGATCTCAAGGTACGTGATCTTTCCGCTGACGTTGACGACGATGACGGCGCGGGTGAGGAGGCCGAGCTCCTTGATCAAGAGGCCGTATTTCGCCGCGAAGTCCCTGTCTTTGTAGTCGGAAACCACGGTGACGTTCTGGATCTTTTGCGACTCGCAGAACCTTTTCTGCGCGAAGGGGAGATCAAGGCTTACCGTGAGGATCTGGGCGTTGAGGCCCGAGGCTTCCTGGTTGAATTTGATCGTCTGCGTCGCGCACACCGGTGTGTCGAGCGACGGAACGGCGGCGATGACCACCGTTTTTCCTTTAAAATCGGATAATTTGACCGGTTTCAGGCCCGCGTCGGTGGCGGTGAAATCGGGCGCGGTGTCGCCGACCTTGAGCTCAGGACCCACGAGGGTTAAAGGGTTTCCTTTGAATGTGATCACGTTTTTGCGTTCCATGCGAAGCCTCCTTTGTCGTAAAATTTAAGGGCTATAGGATACCACTTCTCGGGCGCCTCGCGAGCCATTTGTTTTTTTGACGCTTTGGAGTACACTAGTGGGAACATGCGGCAGGAGGTTTCATGGATAGATTGATAGCCAGGATCAACAACGCGGCCAATTCCGTGGAATCGATCATTTTTTTTCTGGCAGTCCTCGTTTGCGCTGCCGTCGGCGCGCTCTACGCCTATCTCAAGTTTCGCCGGCTCGAGGCTGATCTTGTCGTCCAGATCAAGACCTTCAACAGCAGTTATTTTCTGAAGGACAGGGTCTTTTTTGAAAAGTACGGACAGAAAGAGGAGCTCGGCGAGCGGGATTTTCCGGCGATGTTCCGTGATACCCGTTTCCGCGAGCATCTATGGCGCAAAGAGATCAAATATTACGAGGCGCTTGTCCGCATCGTGGAAACCTTGAAGCAGCGGATGTTTTACCAAATGGGGACGGGGGGCGTCATCATTCTGGTCTTGTTTTCGATCGCGGGCTTTGTCTGGATCCAGCTCCAGAGCGCGTCCGCGGGACAATAAACCAAAAGGAGATGCGATGGGTAACGGAAAGCAGGGATTAAGGATCGCCGTCGTGGACGATGACCCGATGATCTTGCAAGCGTTCGCTTCTTTGATGCGTCAATCCGGCTATCATTCGGATTTTTTTTCGAACGCGCGGGACGCCCATAAAGCCGTCGCTGAGCATGCCGGGAGGTATGACTTGCTCGTTGTCGACATCACAATGCCGGACGGGGATGACGGCGTCATTTTTGCCAAGAAGATCAGGGGTATTTTTCCGGAGCTGCCGATCATGTTCATGACCGGCGGTGCGGAGGAGTCGAAGCGGAAAGAGGCGCAGGCGATGAACCGTTCCGCGTTCCTGGACAAACCCTTTCCGCTCGTAGAAGTTCTGCAGAAGAACATTGAGAAATTCATCGGGAACCATTAGACTACCTCTCACCCATGGAAAACCGCAGCATCTATTTTGAAGAAAGATTGACGAAAGTGTTGTCTCCGGAGCACGAGGCGGAGATCCGGCGCTTTGAGGTCGAGATCGCGGCCCTAGAAAAAGGGGCGCTGGACCCTGATGATTTCAGACGGTTCCGCCTCGAGAACGGTGTCTACGGCATCCGCGGTTCCATGGACCGTCACATGATCCGGATCAAGATCCGCGGCGGGGTGATGAACCCGCTTCAGCTTGAGCGGATGGCGGATGTCGCCGAAAAATACGCGCCCAACAAGCTCGCGCACGTGACGACCCGGCAGGCCATCCAGATGCACGAGATCAAACGGACGGATGTGCCGGCGATCCTTAGGCTTCTGGGGGAAGTGGACCTCACGACCCGCGAAGCTTGCGGTAACACGGTCCGGAACGTTTCCGCCTCGCACTACGCGGGTATTTCGCCCAAAGAACTTTTTGACGTTACGCCCTACGCGGACCTGATCAGCCTTTATTTCATGCGGCATCCCGTCTGTCAGAACCTTCCGCGCAAATTCAAGATCGCGTTCGAGGGGAGTCCCGATGAGGATCAGGCGGAGATCGGTATTCACGATGTCGGCTTCATTGCCCAAAAAAAGAGTGTCAACGGAAAGGAAGTGAGGGGTTTTTCCGTTTATGTCGGCGGCGGTCTGGGAAGCCTGCCGTACCCCGCCCAGCTCCTGGAAGAATTTTGCCCCGTGGAGCTTTTCCTTCCGACAGCCGAAGCGGTGATCCGTCTTTTTGACCGCAACGGCGAGCGGAAAGACAAGAACCGCGCGCGCATCAAATTTCTCGTCGCTAAATGGGGGATAGAAACATTCAGGACTGAGTTTTTGGCGGAGCGGAAAGCGGTCATCATGACGGGTTCCGGCAAAGAGAGTTTCTGGAAAATGAAGCCTGAAGAAAGTTTTCCGCCGGCGTTCAAAGAACCCGCCCCGACGGCGGCCCCGGGCGCTCTGCCCGGCTTTGAGGAATGGGTGCGGTCCAACACATTTGAGCAAAAGCAAAAGGGCTACTTCGCCGCCCACGTGCGCTGCCCGCTCGGGGATATCGACCCCCCGCAGATGCGCAAGCTCGCCAAGATCGCGCGGGCCTTCTGCGGAGGCAGAATGCGCACGACGATCTCGCAGAACATTCTTTTGACGTGGGTGCCGGAGAAATCCCTCAAGGCGCTTTACGCGCAGCTCACCGAAGCGGGCCTCGCTCTCAAAGGCGCCGAAGAGATCCGCGACATCACGCGCTGCCCGGGGGCCGATACCTGCCAGATCGCCATCACGCATTC
>CAZBAY010000135.1:0-5182 GCA_964489945.1 uncultured Planctomycetia bacterium | reverse complement strand
CAGATGCGTTCCAACCGGGACATCATTCAGAAAAACCTCATAGCGGTCGCGCAACTCAACCAAAAGATCGTCACCCAGGACCCCGCGGGGAGGATCAGGGAATATGTTCAAAAAAATCAAGCGACTGAAAATCTAGAAGCTGATCTTGACTATGCGCGCAAAACCACCGGATACACCGAAGCCGCCGCCAATTTAAAAGAGGCCCAGGAACAATTTGGAAAAGCCAGCCGGGAATTCCGAGAGAAAGCCACTGAGGCCAAGACGCTCGAGGAATTCAATGCTCTCAGGGACGCTTACATGGATGCCAACCAGGCGCTTCAGGATGCCGGAGAGGCCTTCAAAAACGCCGCCGATCAAATGTCCGGGGAGATCAAGCGGTTGGGAGCTCAAGCACAAACGGAGGGTCTTGAACTCTCGGAAGCGGAAGTGCGGACGGGACCGATCGCCGCGGAGATCGAAAGCATCCGCTCCCAGGACAAACAGTTTGAAGCTGGCGCCCGGGCGATTCGCCCCATACTTCAAAGTATCCTCGGAAATATCCAACCACGGCTTGAAAGGCAGGCCGCGGAAAAAGCTAAATTGGCGGCCGAAAGGGCAAAGCAGGAAGCCGAACGGAAGGTGAAGGAAGACGCTCAGAGGCGCGTTGTTGGCCGGCTTATTGGTAATTTCAATGACGCGACGGCGAACTATGCGCTCGCCACGATCCAGATGGATCAGGCCAATGCTGGGTTCATCGAAGCCTGGAACGCGATGAATGATTTTCTCAATTCCAGACTGCCCGTGCAAAATGCGCAAGCGCACTTCGAGAAGTACAATGCCTTGAAAAAAGCGCTGGATCGGGCCAAAAAAACTTACGCCGCCGAAACCGCCCGGTTTGAGAAAACGATGAAACCTGTTTTGCCGGCCGTTGAAGCGATCCGGGGCGAGGCGCAAAGTGACCCTGCCGTTCTTGAGGCTTACGACGCCGCCACCGCGGAGACCACCCAAAATATAAAAGAAGATCAAAATGTGATCGCCGGCAACAACGCGGCGATCGCTAATTTGGACGCCCGGGCTGAAACGGCCGCCAAGAAATACGAACAAGCGGCCCGGACCGAGCGGGCGGCGGAAAATTTGAAACAAGGCCTTGAGAGAGCTTCACGAAATACCGGATACGCGGAGGCTGTCGAGGAACTCGAGGCCGCCCAGAAGAGATTGGAAGAGGCTTCCAAGGAATTTTCTGATTTCGCCGGACGCGACTCAAGCCAGCAGTCGTCTCAGGAATTTCAGGATGTTGAGAAAAAGGTCGGAGCGGCCGGTTCCGTGACCGAGACAGCCGATATTGGTCTTGAGGCAGCTGCTCCCGAAATGGACAAAGCCATTGCGGAGCTCGTGGAAAGAGCGGAGGCGGAGGGGTTAAATCCCGTCGAAGCCGCGAGCATCGCGCAGGGGATCAAGGAGGATATGGCCGCTCGCCGGCAGGCGTTGGAAAGCCAGCAAAAGGGACTTATGAGTTTGACGTTAAATATGACCCGCCTCGGAGGCCGACTTGAGAGAGAAGCGAAAGCGGATCCACAGCTTGAGCTCTCAAGACAGAAAGCGGCCGCGGAGGCCAAGCAAAGGGCGGAAGTGGAGAGACTCGCTCAGGAAGCTGCAGAAGCCGAGCGGGTCGCTCGTGAAGAAACCGCAAGGGTCGAAGCGGCGGCAGAAGCTGCTAGAGCTGAAGCGGCAAGAGCTGAAGTGGAGCGCGCAGCTGCCCAAAGAGCGGCCGAAGAAGCCGCACGTCAGGAAGCGGCGAGGCGTGTCCCGGTGTCTGAGCCCGTGATTTTGCGGACCCCTGACGTCGTGTCCCCCACTACCGGCGCTCCGCAGAGAGACGTGATCCCGTTTGAGGCTGCCCGGACCGCACGGGGAAGAGTGGCCAGTATCGTCGGGCGGGGAAAATTCACCGAAAGATTCGCAGGCCGGTTTAGAGAACAGGGGACTCCTCTTCAAAAAGCCGCGTTCATGGCGGGGCTTCTTCCTGAAACCAATACCGCCCAGGCAGAGGAAGGCGTTTGGGAAGGCCTGGACGGCGCTCCTGCGGATACAGCTCAAGCCGTTGAGACCCGCAATAAGGTCATTCAGAAATTAAGCAAACTCAGCGCCGCACAAAAAGCCGCTCTGGAAAATAAAGACAGCGACCAGGTCGTTAGTTTTGAGGTGGACGGGGCCTTGTTTTACGCGAGGAATGTCGGCGGCAGTGTAATGGTCACCTCGGGGCAGCTGCTTTTGGCCCTCAACATGACTGCCGAGGATTATTTCAGTGATATCAGTCTCGGCAGGGCCCTTGAAGGGGCCAATCTTGCCGGCCTTGAAGCGGGCGTCGCCAACCCGTACGTGGTCCTTGGCATGAGCGCGTCTCCCCATCTTTTCGAAGACCATTTTCAAAATGGAATTATCGGCGTCAATTACAAGGCGCTTATGGCCGGGCGGTCCCGTCTTTCCCAGAACCAACGCGTGCTTCTCACAGTCGGCGTGATCCACGAGCTTTATCACGAAGCCCAGCCGGCTGATCGGCAGTCGCCTGATGTTATGGATCAGTTCGAGGCCGAGCGTCTCGGTTTGGATATGGAACTGACGTACGCGTTGATGGACGCGATGGGCCTTGAAACGAGCGAATATTTAGAAGAAATGCGCGACGTGCTGGGTTTTGACGCTATTTATCCGCAGGCTCTTGAGGAAGTTTACGGCGAAATGATCGCGCCCGTCGCGATCGTTCCCGCCGCGCCTCCTGCGGCCGGGCTGGACGCCAAGGACATGGAGCTTTTCGCGAAATTGAAAAGCGCCATCGAGCGGGGAGATGACCGAGCACAGGATGCTGTCATGCGTGAACTCCTCGATAAAATGATGGATGAGGAAGGAAATCTCAAGCCGTCCGGCGACGCGGCGTTGGACAAGATGATCGAAGCGGAGCGTGCCGGGATGGGCATGGGCCTCCTCGGGAAATGGGGCAGGCAAAAACTCCTTGAAAAATTGAGGAACGGGAAAGTGGTCGTCGCTTCCGGCGAAAAAGCCGCGCAGGAGCGGGACCACTACGCGGCCGCGGGCCTGCAGGAGGGGATCGACGGGAATTTTATCATTCTCTCGGAGAATCAGCTGCGGGCCGAGCTCGTTCTTGCTTTGAAGGAAGCGGGCCTGTTGGCCGCCGGCCAAGCCATTGGCGACAAGAGGATCGACGGGGTGTTTGGCCATTTGGAAAAGGCCATCGGTACGGCGGCCTGGAAGGCTCTCAGCGTTGAGCAGCAGAAAGCCCTCGTGGAGCTTTTTGTCACCGCACATCAGGGGCTCCGGCTTTCGGGGCAGCCGGTCGCGATGCCCCAAAACGTCGCGGCGCTCGCGGAGGAACAGAGCCAGGCTCTTGCTGAAGAGGGCATGGCCGCGCTCAAGGAAAATCTCAAGGGTGAAGATCGCGCCGCGGCTCTGGCCAAGGCGATGCCTCTCTTTG
Organism: uncultured Planctomycetia bacterium; assembly: GCA_964489945.1. Taxonomy (GTDB): domain Bacteria; phylum Omnitrophota; class Gorgyraeia; order 2-02-FULL-51-18; family 2-02-FULL-51-18; genus CAZBAY01. Next base: position 1,716 of record CAZBAY010000135.1, on the reverse strand, counting down.
AAAGAGCCCTCGCGCTGGCGGGCTCCGCCCGGAACGACATCATCGCGAAGATCTATCTGGCCGCGGTGAGCCGGGGATACGGAAGCGAACTCTTGGAGCATTTCGAGAGAGATGAGGAGACGGCGGTCCTTCTGGTCGTCCTGTCCGAGGTGAAAGATCCCGCCAGGGACCTGGAGACTTTCCGTCTTTCCAAGGAAACGCTCGAGCAGTTCAAGGAGCTTAAATCCCAAAAGGCCTTCAATAAATCCGTTAAATCCCTCAAGCGACAGGTCCAGCAGATCGCGGATCTCCATCACGTCGATACGGAAACCGCCAGGGGCAAGAAGGAGAAAGTACAGGCCGCGCACAAGACGATCGCTGACATCGCCGACGAATTGCGAAAAGAGGCACGGGACACGGACCTTCAGGGAATTACTCCCGAAAACGCGACGAAAAAAGCAGCGCGTCAGTTTTGGGTATCCTTCAGAGCTCTTTTTTCGGCAAGATGGGCCGCTTCACTCGCGGATAAATTCAACAAGATGGGCGACGGTTTGACCGTCCAAAAGCGCGAGGGGCCCTTCGGGGCGAGGCTCGCCTGGTTCATCAAAGACCTTGGGAGCAGGCTGTCCGCCGGGACGAAAAACACAAAGCGGGCGAGATGGTACAGAGACGCCGCTTTCAAGCTGGCCAACTGGGCGCTCGGCAAGCACGTGGCCAAGCCCGTCATTGACGCGGCGCTCAAGCAGATGGATTCCCTACGTCTCTCGGAAACCGAGGAGACGGCGCTGGCTTCGTGGTTCAACGAGCTCACTGGGCGGACCCAAGAGACACCGGCGTTCAAGAAAGCCCAAACCGATTACACCGCGGCGGTCAAGGCGGTCGGCGAGGCCAAGCGAAATTTGGCGAAAGCCAAGGAAGAAGAAAAGAGCGCGGTCGAGATCAAGGCGCTGGAGGATGTCCTCGCGAACGCGAGAGAGGCGGCCGAACCCGCCAAAAAAGCTTTCTGGACGGAGTTGGCGAAGGCCAACCAGATGGCAGGGATGCTCGACCAATTGGTGCGCGGCGCGGCAGGCCTTGAAGGATTTTTGGCGGAATATGAAGCCAAGAAAGCGGCTGCGGACGAGGCGAGGGACAAATACGAAGAGGCGATGAAGATCCACGATTTCAAAACGAGGGCAGCCTACGAGGCTGCGAAGAAAACCGGCCAATTCACCCCCGAGCTCTCCAAGATCAAGGAGGAGATACGATCTCTCGAGGAGGTTATGGAAACCGCGGCCCGCACGGTGGAGGAGGCTGCGGCCAAAAACCCTGACGCTCACAAGCTCGCCATCCTCGCGGGCCTCATGGGGATCGACGCGCGAAAACTTGCCGCCGAGCTGAAAGGGCTGAGCCCCGAACAGATCCGTGAAAAACTTAAGCCCCTCCACACTACGGCGGAGATGGCGCTCGCGGTTTACAGCGAATTTCTCATGGACGAGGGCTTCGACGCGCAGGCGGGACAGCTTGCATTCATGCTGAACGTCACCTACGTGACCTCCCAGGCGATGACGAACGGTGAGAACGACGTCGCCAACGCCATGCTTCTCCGCGCGGGCGGCGGCAAAGAACTGGGCTTCGCGGGCGGCATGACGGCCGGTATTTTGGCCTACCTGAAGCGTCAGAATAACGAGGCGGTGCGCGTCGTGAACGGACAGATCGAAGTGGATAGGGAGGCAGTGAAAGGCAAGATCCCCAAAA